>JBHIDD010000142.1:0-6957 GCA_046759925.1 Kiloniellaceae bacterium | reverse complement strand
GATGTTGAACCGCCTTCAACCTGCGTAGCGTGACTTCTCAAACAGACTCTTAGACCCGTTGACATCCAAGTGAGTGAAAACAATTAAACACATGAACACGTGTTTGACAACAGTCAAGTGGCGAACGGCCCGCCGGCGGAAGACGAGGCTCGACCCGTCGGCAACCGGCGGCGCGGGCCGACCGGGAGGCGCAGGCCGTTCGGCGCGCGGGGGCTGCGGGGAGCGCAGGAATTCTAATCGCGGTCGGGCCGCGGGCCACGAAATCATAGGAAATCATAGGGACAGCATACTTAATTCTGGGCCGCCACGGCGCTTTGCGTTAGGCTTTCCCGATGGCCAGACTGGCACGCATTGTTGCGCCGGGCGTGCCGCATCACGTGACCCAGAGGGGCAACCGGCGGCAGCAGACCTTCTTCTGCGACGCGGATTACCACGTCTATCTGGAACTGCTGGCGCAGTCGTGCCGGCGTTGCGGCGTGCGGATCTGGGCCTATTGCCTGATGCCGAACCATGTGCATCTGATCGCCACCCCGCAGACGGCGGAGGGCTTGCGCCGGGGTCTCGGCGAGGCGCACCGGCGTTACACCCGGCGCATCAATCGCCGCGAGGGCTGGACGGGGCACCTGTGGCAGGGGCGCTTCGCCTCGTTTCCCATGGACGAGAGCCATCTTCTGGCCGCGGCGCGCTATGTCGAGCTCAACCCGGTCCGGGCCCGGCTGGCGAACAAGGCGGAGGATTACCCCTGGAGCAGCGCCCGCGCGCACCTCGCGGGACGGGACGACGGGCTGGTGCGGGTCAGGCCGCTGCTCGAGCTGGTCGACGACTGGGCGGAATTTCTCGCCGTGGACCTTGCCGAACCGGCGGCTGAAAGCCTGCGCCGCCACGAACGCACGGGCCGGCCCCTCGGCAGCGACCGGTTCTTGGCGGCCCTGGAGAAGCGCCTGAGGCGCCGCTTGCGGCCGGGCAAACCCGGCCCGAAACCGAAGCAAACCGGACATCAAGCGTCGAATTAAGTATGGCGTCCCCCTAATTAATTAAAGGGACGCCATACTTAATTCCATACTGAATTCCCATACTGAATTCCGGCCGGCGGGCGCGGATCGCAGAGGGCTTCCCGGATCCGAAGCTAGTCGAAGTCCTCGGCAAGCGCGGCCCGCACCGCCTCCGGCATGACCGCCATGTGGCCATAGTGCGGATGGGCGAAGCCGACCACGACCCGAACCCCCGGCTGCCGGAATTTCGCCACCTGCCCGGCGCTAAAGGGGAAGTGGAGGAACTGGACCGAGGAGGCCCTGCCCTCAGGCGTGCTGCGCGCCACGTCTGCCTCCGGCCGGCCGGTCACCGTCTCGCCCGCGAACCGCAGGACGGCGGCTGCCTCGATGCCGCCGAGCTTCGAGAGGAAGGCCTGGCGGCGCTTCGGCTCGTCGATCTCGAACATGACGGTGGCCACCAGTTCGCGCCCCTTGGGGACGAGCGGGTTGTAGGCCGCCAGTTCGTCGTCGATCTGCGCCGCGCCGCCCTTTTCGATGAACAGCATCTCGTGGATCTGGGACCACATCGTGTGGTAGTTCTCGAAATGGAAGGTGCAGACGGGGCCCACTTCCATACGCCGGCGGTTCTTCATTTCGGCCAGGGCGCGCCGGCGTTCCTTGCGTTCGTGGGCGTACCGCTCGACGGGCATGATGTCGTCGCGCGTGATCTCGTGTTTCCCGGCCATGCTGCTCGATCCTTCGATGTCTCCGCCCGCCTTCGGGACTCGGTCCACCAGCCCGTAGGCGCGGGCGAAGAGTTCGATCGGGTGGTGCGCGGTCTCGACCGCCGGCCCGGCACCGCCGCCCAGGCGCGCGATCCCCTGGACCAGGTGCATGCCGGCGAGCGGACACTCGGAGGCAAGGTACCTCTTGCCGCTCTCGGCCGCCTGGCGCGCGGCGGGACGGCCCACCTTGAGGGCGGTTTCGAAGTGCCGCTTCATGATGCCCCAGGAACCGCCGTGCCCGGAGCAGCGCTCGATCACCCGGACGTCCGCACCGGGCACGAGGCGCAGCATCTCGGCCGCCTTGGCGCCGATGTTCTGGGCCCGCGCGTGGCAGGCCAGATGCAACGCGACCCCGCCGTCGAGCGCCTGCAGCCCGCCGGCCAACCCGTCCGTCCGGGCGATGTCCACGACGTATTCGGCAATATCGTAGGTCGCCTCGGCGAGGCGTTTCACCGCCGCATCCGCGGGCAGGATCAGCGGCCATTCGAACTTCAGCATCAGCGCGCAAGAAGGCGTGAGCGCGATGACATCGTAGCCCCGTTCGATCCACGGCGCCATCGCGCCCGCGATGCGCCCGGCGGCCGCCGCGACCTTGGCGATATCGCCCTGTTCGAGCTGCGGCATACCGCAGCAGGAGGGGTAGACGACCTCGGTTTCGACGCCGTTGCGGGCCAGGACGCGGCGCGCGGCCTCGCCGGTCCCGGGGTTGTTGTAGTTGACGAAGCAGGTGGCGTAGAGCACCGCCTTGCGCCCGAAGCCCGGGGCGGATTCGTCGACCCGAGGCCTGTCCCGCTTGGCCCTCTGCGCGAAGGTCTTGCCGTGGAATCTGGGCAGCGCCGCGGCGCGGTGGACGCCGGCGAGCTTCTCGATGAGCGGTCGGGTGAGCCGGTTCCCGGTATCGCTGGCCCAGTTGGCCAGGCCCGGGGCGAGGCCCGCAATCCGGGCGTTGCGGTCGGTCTTGGTGAGCTGCTTGACCATCGTATCGGCCCTGCCGCGGTTCAGCGCCGCGGCGCGGTAGCGGAGCATCAGGTGCGCGAAGTCGACGTTGAATTCGTGCGGCGGCACGTAGGGGCAGCTCGCCATGAAGCACATGTCGCAAAGCGTGCAGGCGTCGGCGACCGACGCGAAACCGGAACTGGCGACCGTATCGAGCTCGCCGCTCTCCGACCCGTCGATCAGGTCGAAGAGCGTCGGAAAGGCATCGCAGAGATTGAAGCAGCGCCGGCAGCTGTGACAGATGTCGAAGACGCGGCGCAGTTCCGCGTCGACTTTCCGAGGATCGGCGAAATCCGGATCCTTCCAGCCGATCGGGTGCCGGACCGGCGCATCGAGGCCGCCTTCACGCATGACTTTCCTTTCGTGCCTTTACCGGCGCCCCGACCGGTCGCCGCCGTTCGCGCAGCGCCGGGGCATCGAATATCGGGTGGGGGAGGCGGGGTATAGCGCGTCGCGGCCCCCGCATCCCGCTCGGGCCACCGAAAAGTGCCGGCTCAGTCCAGCGTGTCCACGGCCTTCTGGAAACGTCCCGCGTGGCTCTTCTCGGCCTTGGCGAGGGTCTCGAACCAGTCGGCGATCTCGTCGAAGCCTTCCTCCCGTGCGGTCCGCGCCATGCCCGGGTACATATCGGTGTACTCGTAGGTCTCGCCGGCGATCGCGGCCTTCAGGTTGAGTTTGGTATCGCCGATCGGCTCGCCGGTCGCCGGGTCGCCGACTTCTTCGAGGAACTGCAGATGGCCGTGCGCGTGGCCGGTCTCGCCCTCCGCGGTCGAGCGGAACACGGCGGAGACATCGTTGTAGCCCTCGACATCCGCCTTCTGGGCGAAATAGAGGTAACGGCGGTTGGCCTGGCTCTCGCCGGCAAACGCCGCCTTCAAATTCTGTTCGGTCTTGGAGCCCTTGAGCTGCGGCATGATGCTTTCCCCCTTGATGACATAGCGTCGGGTGTCAATGACGTTGCGCTCAGCCGGGCGCGCCGGTGCAAGGCCCGCCCAAAGCGCTACATAGGACACCTTGCGCCCAATGTCAATAGTTTAGAACTATTCCAGATACAATTTTAAGTGCCCGGTATCGGGGCACTATCATCCGTCGTCCGCGAGCCGGATGATGACATCGACGCGCGAGATCCGGGTCTTGTCCGGCGGCCTCGGCAGCCCGGCTAGGCGCACGGCGTCGCCTGGAATGTCCTGCAAGCGCCCGGACTCCTCGAAGAAAAAGTGGTGGTGATCTTCGACATTGGTGTCGAAATAGGAGCGGCCCGCCTCGACCACCACTTCGCGCAGCAGCCCGGCG
This sequence comes from Kiloniellaceae bacterium, assembly GCA_046759925.1. Lineage (GTDB taxonomy): Bacteria > Pseudomonadota > Alphaproteobacteria > Kiloniellales > J153 > JBHIDD01. The sequence goes on along the minus strand of JBHIDD010000142.1, from coordinate 2,912 downwards.
GCGGTAAACTGGTGCAGGGTGTTGTACACCGTAGCGAGGGAGACCGGGACCTGCGCCTCCCTGGCCTCGCCGTGCAATTGTTCGGCCGTGACGTGGCGGTCGCCCTTGCCGAACAGCAGTTTGGCCAAGGCCAAGCGCTGGCGCGTCGGGCGGAGCTTCGCCGCCTTGAGCCGTTCGATCAGCCCGCTATAGGGTCGCTCGTTTGCCACGAACCGTAATATAGTCGAAAGTCGGGCCAATTAAAGAGCCAGAAACAGCCTTTTGCCGATTTTCTTGGAATGTCTTTAAATCAGATCTTCGGCCAATTCGCGGCGCCGGCCGGCGCCATGCCCGGCGGCGCGGCATTGCCCGTCGATGTCCGCTATCCAGTTGATTGTCCGGCGGTGGGCTGTGCTATAGTCCGCGCCACGAAATGCGCCGCGGAAGGTCCTTGCGCCGGCGCAAGTTCGTGGGCCTGCTTGCTTCGATCCTTTTTTGCGCGGAGGTGGGGGCCTTGACGAAACGGCAGCACAGCTACAGTTACGACGACCTCCTTGCTTGTGCCCACGGCAAGCTGTTCGGCCCGGGCAACGCCCGCCTCCCACTGCCGCCGATGTTGATGTTCCACCGCATCACCAAGATCACCGACCAGGGCGGCAAGCACAATCAGGGCGAGATCGTCGCCGAGTTCGACGTCAAGCCGGACCTCTGGTTCTTCGGATGCCACTTCGAATCCGATCCCGTCATGCCGGGCTGTCTGGGGCTGGATGCCCTGTGGCAGTTGGTCGGCTTCTTCCTTGGCTGGCTGGGCGCGCCGGGGCGCGGCCGGGCGCTTGGCGTGAACGAGGTGAAACTGATGGGCCAGGTCCTGCCGACCTCGAGGCTGGTGACCTATCACCTCAACCTGAAGCGGGTGATCAAGAGCAAGCTCGTGCTCGGAATCGCCGACGGTCTGATGTCGGTCGACGGCAAGCCGGTTTATCGGGCCAACGGTTTGAAGGTCGGCCTTTTTACCGCAGCCACGCCCGAACCCGCCTAACCTGAAGCCACTCGCGGGGCGAGAACATGCGACGCGTCGTCGTGACCGGGTTGGGGGTCGTCTCCAGCATCGGCAACAACAAGCAGGAAGTCCTCGAGTCGCTGAAAATCGGCCGCTCCGGCATCACCTTTGCCGAGACCTACGCGGAGATGGGGTTCCGAAGCCAGGTCCACGGCGCGATCAAGCTGGACCTGGATGCGGCGATGGATCGAAAGCTGCGCCGCTTCATGGGCGACGGCGCGGCCTTCAATTACGTCGCCATGCAGGAGGCGATCGCCGATGCCGGCCTGAGCGAGGCGGAGGTCTCCCACGAGCGCACCGGTCTGATCATGGGATCCGGCGGCCCGTCCACCTCGAACCAGGTGGCGGCCGCCGACATCGCCCGCGACAAGGGGCCGCGCCGGGTCGGGCCTTATATGGTGCCGCGCTGCATGTCGAGCACCAACTCGGCCAACCTCGCGACCGCCTTTCGGATCAAGGGCCTGAGCTATTCGATCAGCTCGGCCTGCTCGACCAGCGCGCACTGCATCGGCAATGCTTGCGAACAGATCCAGCTCGGCAAGCAGGACATCGTCTTCGCCGGCGGCGGCGAGGAGGTGCACTGGAGCCTGACGGTGCTCTTCGATGCCATGGGGGCGCTGTCCAGCAAGTACAACGGCACGCCGGAGCGCGCCTCGCGCCCCTACGACCGCAACCGCGACGGATTCGTCATCTCCGGCGGCGCCGGCGTCGTCGTGCTGGAGGAGTTGAACCACGCCCTTGGCCGCGGCGCGAAGATCTACGGCGAGGTGATCGGCTACGGCGCGTCCTCGGACGGGGTCGACATGGTGGCCCCCTCGGGCGAGGGCGCGGTGCGCTGCATGCGCCTCGCCCTGGCCGGCCTCGGCAACACCCGGATCGACTACATCAACGCCCACGGAACCTCGACCCCGGTCGGCGACACCATCGAGCTCGCCGCGGTCAAAGAGGTCTTCGGTGCCGAGGTGCCGCGGATCAGCTCGACCAAATCGCTGGCCGGCCACGCCCAGGGCGCGGCGGGCGTGCAGGAGGCGATTTACGCGTTGCTCATGCTGGAGCACGACTTCGTCGCCGCCTCGGCGAACATCGAAGACCTCGATCCGGAGGCCGAGGGCGTGCCCATCGTGCGCGAGCGCGAAGACAACGCCGGGCTCAACTGTGTCGTCTCGAACAGCTTCGGCTTCGGCGGCACCAACGCCACGCTCGCCTTCAGGCGGTTTGAACAATGAAGACGGGGCGACGTGAGGGGGGGACTGCAATGCGAAACATGACAGAACCGTTGCCGGCGGACCGGCGGGCCGCGCCGGGCGAGGGGGAAGAGCCGGGTCATCGGCCGGCGCCCTCGGCGTTGATGGCGGGCAAGCGCGGCCTCGTCATGGGGGTCGCCAACGAGCGCTCGATCGCCTGGGGCATCGCCAGCAGCCTGCGCCGCCACGGCGCCGAGCTCGCATTCACCTACCAGGGCGAGACCTTCGAGCGCCGGGTCCGGCCGCTCGCCGAATCGCTCGGCGCCAAGCTTATCCTGCCGTGCGACGTCGCCGAGGAGTCCGAGGTCCAGGCGGCCTTCCGGGCGCTCGGCGAAGCCTGGGGTGGCCTCGATTTCGTCGTCCACGCGATCGCCTATTCCGACAGGGAGGAGCTCAAGGGCCGCTATCTGGACACCACGCGGGCCAATTTCGCCAACACGCTCCTGATTTCCTGTTACTCCTTCACCGCGATCGCGCGCCAGGCGGCGGCGTTCATGGACGCAAACGGCAGCCTGCTGACGCTCACCTACCTGGGCGCCGAGCGGGTGACGCCGAATTACAACGTCATGGGGGTGGCCAAGGCGGCACTCGAAGCCAGCGTGCGCTATCTCGCCGCGGACCTGGGGCCT
>JBHIDD010000141.1:0-7006 GCA_046759925.1 Kiloniellaceae bacterium | reverse complement strand
GCTAGGGCCGCTTCGCGCGCGCCGCGTCGCCAAGGGAAGGGATTAGGGAGACCACCCCATGAGCACGTCCCGCGCCCGCTTCCGTGTCGGCCAACTGGTGCATCACAAGCTGTTCGACTACCGCGGCGTCATCGTCGATGCCGACGCCACCTTCCAGGGCACCGAGGACTGGTACGAGACCATGGCCAGGACCCGGCCGCCCAAGGACATGCCGTGGTATCACGTGCTGGTGCACGACGCCGAGCACATGACCTATGTGACCGAGCGCAACCTGGAGCCGGACCTCTCCGGCGCGCCGATCGACCACCCGGCCCTCGAGCTTTACTTCGACGAGCTGCGCGACGGCATCTACCTTCGAAACCGCCCGGTCAACTGAAACGCCAAGTCAATATGAGGGAGTCCCGCTGACTTCCCGAGCCCGCGACGGCCGCGCCGCCGGCTCCGGCCATGCACGCACGCTTGCCCTGCTGGTCAAGGGCAAGAACATCCACGAGAAATCCCGGCTCGGGGACGCCTATGGCGCCGACTCCAGGAACGCCTCGAGGTCGCGATCCGTCACCCTGGCGGGGAACCGGGCCTGGCTGGTGATCGCCCGGGCCAAGCGCCGCCGGTAGTCCTCGCGCGGGATCTCGACCACACCGAAGCGGCTTAGGTGCGGCGTGGCGAACTGGGTATCCAGCAATTGGAAGCCGCCCTTCTTCAGGCGCAGCACCAAGTGGACGAGCGCCACCTTGCTGGCGTCCGTCGCGCGGCTGAACATGCTCTCGCCGAAGAAGGCGGCGCCGAGCGAGACCCCGTAGAGGCCGCCGGCCAGCTCGCGGCCCCGCCAGCATTCCACCGAATGGGCGAAGCCGGCCTCGTGGAGCTCGGTATAGAGCCGTTCGATCGTCGGGTTGATCCAGGTGTCCGGCCGGCTCGCCACCGGCTCGGCGCAGGCCCGGATGACCCGCCCGAAGGCCGAGTCGCAGCGGACCGCGAAGTCGCGCCGGCGGATCTTGCGCCTGAGCCTGCGCGGGATATGCAGGCCGTCGAGCGGCAGGATCCCGCGCAGCTCCGGGTCGATCCAGTGCAGGTCCGAATGGTCGCGGCCTTCGGCCATCGGGAAAATGCCGATCGCATAAGCTCTGAGCAAAAGCTCCGGCGTCAGCTGCATGGCCGGCCGATCCTCCTGCTATGCCCCAGGCTCGTCCTGCTCTCCGACGAAGCGCTCCAGCCAGCGGATATCATAGTCGCCGTTTATGAAGTCGCTGGCGACGATCAATTTCCGGTGCAGCGGGATCGTGGTCTCCACGCCGTCGATGACGAATTCCTCGAGCGCCCGGCGCAGGCGCATCAGGCATTCGTTGCGGGTCTGGCCGTGGACGATCAGCTTGGCGATCAAGCTGTCGTAGTGGGCCGGCACCCGATAGCCGCTGTAGAGGCCGGAGTCGACGCGCACGCCCAGGCCGCCCGGGGCGTGGTAGTCGGTCACCACCCCGGGCGAGGGCTTGAAGGTCTCCGGGTTCTCGGCGTTGATGCGGCATTCGATGGCATGGCCGGAGAAGGTGATGTCGTCCTGGCGGAGGCTCATCGGCACGCCGGCGGCGATGCGGATCTGTTCGCGCACCAAGTCGATGCCGGTGATCGCCTCCGACACCGGGTGCTCCACCTGGAGGCGGGTGTTCATCTCGATGAAGTGGAACGCGCCGTCCTCGTAGAGGAACTCGATCGTCCCCGCGCTCCTGTAACCCAGCCGGCGCATGGCCTCGACCGCCCGTTCGCCGATTAAGGCGCGCGCCGCGGCGTTGAGCGCAGGCGACGGCGCTTCCTCGAGCAGTTTCTGATGGCGGCGCTGCAGCGAGCAGTCGCGCTCGCCGAGGTGAACCACGCCGCCCTGGCCGTCGGCCAGCACCTGCACCTCGACGTGCCGCGGTCGGGCCAGGAACCGCTCCAGATAGACCGCGTCGTAACCGAACGAGGCCTTGGCCTCGGCGCGGGCGAGGTGGAGCGCGTCGATCAGTTCGCCCCGGTTGTGTGCCGGCTTCATGCCGCGCCCGCCGCCGCCGGCCGCCGCCTTGATCAGGACCGGATAGCCGATCCGATCGGCGATCCGCGCCGCCTCGCTCTCGGCGCCGACCGCGCCGTCCGAGCCCGGAACCACGGGAAGGCCGAGGCTCTCGACAGCCTGCTTGGCCGCCACCTTGTCGCCCATCAAGCCGATGTGCTCCGGCTTGGGGCCGATGAAGACCAGGTGGTGCTCCTCGACCATGGCGGCGAAGTCGGCGTTCTCGGCGAGGAAGCCCACCCCCGGGTGGATCGCCTCGGCGCCGGTGATGTTGGCCGCCGAGAGGATCGCCGAGGCGTTGAGGTAGCTGTCCTTGCTGGGCGCCGGGCCGATGCAGACGCTCTCGTCCGCCAAGCGCACGTGCATGGCGTCGGCATCGGCGGTCGAGTGCACCGCGACCGTCTGGATGCCCATCTCGCGGCAGGCGCGATGGATCCTGAGCGCGATCTCGCCCCGGTTCGCGATGAGCACCTTCTCGAACATGGGGCAGGCGGGCGCGAGCCTTATTCGAGGACCAGCAGCGGCTCGCCGAATTCCACGGGCTGGCCGTCGCCGATCAGAATCCGCGTGATCGTGCCGGCGCGCGGACTGGCCAGCGGGTTCATCACCTTCATGGCCTCGATGATCATCAGGGTCTGGCCCTCGGTGACGGTATCGCCCACCTTGACCAGCGGCGGGCCGCCGGGTTCCGCGGCGACGTAGACGGTGCCGACCATCGGCGAGATAACCGCGCCTGGGGGGACCACATCGCCGTCGTCGACCGCTTCGACGGTTGGGGCAGGGGCCGGCGCCGGGTTGGGGGCGGGGTCTGCCGAATCCGACCGCGCCACCTCGCCGCGATTGCCCGCGGCGCCCCGGCACACGCGGATTCGCTTGCCCGTGGCCTCGTATTCGATTTCGCTGAGGCCGGTCTCCTCGAGCAATGCGGCCAGCCTGCGGATCAGTTCGGCGTCGGGTTGGAACTTGGGCATCACGCGCCCTGCCGGGTGCTGAGCAGCTCGGCGATGGCGTCCAGGGCCATCAGATACCCCTGCGCGCCGAAGCCGCAGATCACCCCGTGGGCCGCCTTCGAAACGTAGGAATGGTGGCGGAAGGCTTCGCGTTTGTGAATGTTGGACAGATGCACTTCGACGAGCGGCAGACCGACCGCCAGCAAGGCATCCAGGAGGGCGACCGAGGTATGGGAATAGGCGCCCGGATTCATGATGATACCATCGCTGGTCCGGCGCGCCTCCTGGATCCACTCGACCAGCTCGCCTTCCCGGTTCGACTGGCGGCACTCCAGGGAAAGTCCCAGGACCGCCGCCCGCTTGCGGCAGGCGGCCTCGATATCGGCCAGCGTGGTGCTTCCGTAGACCTCAGGCTCGCGCGTGCCCAGCATGTTCAGGTTGGGGCCGTTGAGGATCAGGACATTTGGCGGCTTGGCCACCCGCGACTCCCGAAAGGTGCCTTCTGCAAGCGTTAACACAGGGCGCGCGGGGCGCGCAATGCGCCTCTGCCGGGCGCGGCGATTGACCGCCTCCGGCGGCTCCTGCCCGAGGCGGTCGCCGCGCTTGGCCGGTCCCGCGCGGCCGTCGGTCGGCTGGGCTCAGCTCGATTCGGCGCGCGCCTTCGCGACCAGACGCCGCAGCGCGTTGAGATCCACGGCGCCCGGTACCAGGGTGTCGCCGACCACGATGGCGGGGGTGCCCCTGATATCGAGGGCCGACGCGAGCTCCCTGTTGCGGCGCAGCATCTCGCTGATCTCGTCCGACTCCATGTCCCGTTCCAGCTGTTTCACGTCCAGGCCGACGGCGCGGGCGACCCTTCTTATGTGGGCATCGTTCATGTCCCCGGGCTCGGTCATGAGCGCGAAGTGGAATGCCTCGTACTTGCCCTGCCTGACCGAGGCCAGCGCGGCCCGCGCGGCCCGCACCGATTGCGGCCCGAGGATCGGCCACTCCTTCATGACCAGGCGGATGTTGCCGTCGCTTTTAAGGATCTCGCGCACGGGTCCCGCCACGCGCCGGCAGTAGGGGCAACGGTAGTCGAAAAACTCGACCATCACGACGTCGCCGTCCGGGTTGCCGAGCACCGGCGAGTCGGGGTCCGTGGTCAGCGCCGCGCGTTGATCGACCACGGCCTGCTGTTGGCGCTGCGCCTGCGCCAGCTTCTGCCGTTGCTGGTATGCGGTCAGGGATTCGATGAGCACCTCGGGATTGTTCATCAAGTAGGAACGGATGATGCTTTCGATGCCCTCGATCTGGTCCAACGAGAAGCCGCCCGGCAGGCTCTGCTCCTGCGCCGCCGCGGGGGCGGCCAACGCCAAGGCCAGGGCCAGCGCCGCAGATACGCGCCGCGCCGTTTGCACCGTCCGGAGTGCCGTGATGGCCATTTGCGCCTCCTTGTTCGCTGCCGGGTCCCCGAATCCCCTATGGCCCCATAGCGGATCGGGGTTAATAAACCGTCTCTAGGGACCGTCTTAGCCGCTTGTCGCCGGCCGGGCAACTCACGACTGATTCACTGCTTCTTGGCCAATCGATCGGCCAGTTGCTCGATGTCCACGGCGCGCAGCCAGCCGGGCGAGCCCTCGGCGAGGATCCTCTGGGCCCGGACGGCCTGCTCGCCGGCCTCCGGCGCCTTGCCGTGGGCCAACGCGCTTTCGGCCAGCGCCAGTGCGGTCATGCCCACCTCACCCCTGCGCCCGTAGGCGATGGCCGACAGGCGCCAGGCGAAGGCGTTGCCCGGTTCGTGGTGCAGGGTCCGGCTCAGGTGCTCCAGCGCCGCGCGGTCCAGCTCCGGGTCGTTCATTTCGATCTGTGCCTGGGCCAGGGCCAAGCGGATCTGGGGTGAGTCCGGCAACAGACGGACCGCCGCCTCGAATTCGGGCACGGCCTCCGCGATACGCCCGTTCTCGAAGAGCATCTGGCCCTTCAGTTCACGGAAGTAGGGATCGTCGGGGCGCTCGGCGATCAGCGCATCGGTCAGGGGCAACGCCGCCTCCAGGTCGGATTTCCGGAAATGGGCAATCGCGCGGGCATAACGCGCCGCCATGCTGGCGTCGCTCTCCGGATATTTTTGCAGGACCCGCGAAAAGGGTTCCAGGAAACCGGTCAGCTTGGCGTGCATGCGGGCGTGCATTTCGACGTATTCGGGGCGGGCCGGCCGGTTTCCGTGGGGCGACCGGCGCACTTGGTCCTCCAGAAAGCTGATCCGCTCCCGGGCCAGCGGGTGGGTGCGCAAATAGGGGTCCTGGTTGGTCGACAGCAGGACCTCCTGGCCGCCCAGGACCCGGATGAATTCGAGCAGGCCGCGCGGCGATTGTCCCGTGCCGTTGAGCAAACCGACCGCCGCCTGGTCGGCGGCGGTTTCCTGGCTCCGGGTGTAGCGGAGCAGGCCTTTGAGCGCGATGTCTTGGCCGCCGGAAATCGCGGCCCTGGCGAATTCCGGGCGCCCGGTCGCAAACACCGCCCCCAAGCCAAGCAGGTAGGAAGCGATGACCTTGTTTCTCGCGCTGCGCAAGGAGTCGCCCCGTGTCGCGGTGTGGCCGCTGGCCAGGTGCCCGGTCTCGTGGGCGATCACCCCGATCACTTGGAGCGGGTCCGCGGCGCGCATCAGCAGTCCGGTGTGAATGAACATGTTGAGACCGCTGGTCACAAAGGCGTTGAGGCTGCGGTCCCGGACCAGATAGACGTCGATCGCCTGCGGGCTCAGGCCCGCCGCTTGGAACAGTGGCGTGGCATAGGCCCGGATGATATTTTCGATCTCCGCATCGCGGATGAGTTGGATACCTTTCGCGTCAGCCCGAACCGGCGTCAGCCCGGCCAGGACCAGCAACACAGCGGCTATCAAGGAGGCTCTACGTTTGCGCAACGGTCAGGTCTCGTCCATCTCGTCTACAGGTAACCATCCCGCGGCCCGGTTTCAACGCGCCGGGGCCGCGGTGTCGCGGGACGGGCGGGCGACGGTTCGCGCGCTGGCCGCTTGCGCCGTCCTGCTGGCCGGTTGCGCCGAGCGGCAGCCCGGTGAGTTTTCCCTGGTCGAGGGCTTTGCCGGGCTTGTCGCCGGCGACGAGCCGCGGGCCGTCCTCATCGGCCGGGACGTGCTCGGCAACGGCGGCAACGCCGTGGACGCGGCGGTGGCGATGTATTTCACCATGGCGGTGACCATGCCCTCGCGGGTCGGACTCGGCGGCGGCGGGGTTTGCGTGGTCTTCGACAACGGGACCAAGCGGGGGGAGGCGATCGAGTTCCTGCCCCGCGCCGCCCCCTCGGGCGGGATGGTGCCTTCGGGCATGCGCGCCATGGCCGCGTTGCATGCCCGCTACGGCGGCCTGCGCTGGGAGCAGCTCTTGGCGCCGGCCGAGACGCTCGCCCGGTTCGGGCACGCGGTGAGCCGCGCCTTCGCCCGCGATTTGGCCGCTGCCGCCGATCGCATCACCGCGAACCCGGAGCTCGAGCGGATCTATTCGGCGCGCCGGGGCGGTTTGGCGCGTGCCGGCGACCGGATTTTCCAGCCCGAACTTTCGGCGGTCTTGAGCGGCATCCGGCAGAAGGGCGCCGCCTACCTGCATAGCGGTCCCTTCACGAGCCGCCTGGCCGAATCCTCGTCGGCCGTCGGCATGCCGCTCACCGCCGAGGACGTGCGCAGGACTCTCCCGAAGGTGCGCGCGACGGTGAACGTCCGGGTCGGCAGTGATACCGCTTACTTCGCGCCGCCGCGGGCCACGGGCGGCCTGGTGACCGCGCAGATGTGGCAGATCCTGACCGAAGTCGAGAGCTATGACGACGCCGGGGCGGATGAGCGGCCGCATCTCCTCTCCGAGGCGGCCTTGCGCGCGTTTTCCCAGCGGGCCGGTTGGATGGCGTCCGACGGTTCGAGCCGCGAAGATCCGGCCGAGCTGGTCGACAAGGAGCGCCTCGAGCGGGTCATGGCGGACTACGACGCCGCCCGGCACACGGCGCCCGACAGCCTTTCTCCCAT
>JBHIDD010000140.1:0-7052 GCA_046759925.1 Kiloniellaceae bacterium | reverse complement strand
TTCGGCCCCTTGGCTTTCGCGCCAGCGGGCGCGGCGCGCAGTCGCGCTTGCCGCCCGCGCCGATGAAGACGCCTTCAACGACGCGGCGGTATTACCCACGGCCCCGACGGCAACGGCGGGCAACCCACGTGCTGCGAAAACCGGTCAACCCAATCCGCGATCGACATCACCAATTGAAGTGCGGGGGCCGATTCGACGAACGCGGTCCACCCCTGATTAACGGGTCTCGCGCCTGCCCCGCGCGCGGAGCCGTAGGGCGGATTCGGTATCGCCAGCCACGCCCCCGCCGTCGCGTGACGAAATACCGGCCGTAGGGACCGACGAAAGACGCCTCGAGGTTTACCTCGCCGTCGACGTGAAAGCCGGCCTCCGCCAGCCGCAGTTTCCCTCGAAGTCGTTGACCGGCGGCACGGGGGTTTGGCACGAGTCCGCGCCCTTTGCGGCATGGGTATGCGAAAGGGCGGTGGCACCGAAAAACGCCCGTCACCGCGTGGCAATGTTCCGTCGGCGGCGGCGGCCATCCACGCCGCGATCACAGGCCGATTACGACGAGGGAGGCCGCGGTGATCGCCACCTTGCTTAGAACATCCGAGATATTCGCCGTGAACGCCAAGAGGTCGAAGGGCTTGGGATCCCGGGGAACGACAATCGTACTGCCTGGCGGAATGTCCACCGAACTCAAGTTCCAGGACGACTTGGCAACAATCGGCCGCGCCTCTCCGTTCGGGAGGATCACGAACGCCCGCCCGTCGTCGGCCGCTCGGGTGATGCCGCCAGCGGCCCGGATATACTCGTCCGCGGTCTTGCCCGCGCGGAACTGAACTGTGCTCGGATTGAGCACCTCGCCGCTCACCGTCACGTGATTCGGATGCTTCGGCATATGAAGGTGGTCGCCGGGCTGAAGCACGGTGTCCAACTCGGCGCGAACCGCGAGGATGCTCGGGTCCACCTCAGCCACGACACGGCCAATCGGATCCCGCGTACGCAACGTTTCGACCAATTTGTGTATGGCGGCCACGGATTCTCCCGTGACATCTGTCTTCGCCAGTGCTTCGGCGAGGTCCGATTCGAGTTTGAGCGCGGCACGTTCGAAGGCCTCACGCTCCTGCTGCCTGACGCGGATCCTGGTAAAGACGGCGCCCGCCGGATAGGCCTGCTCGGTCAACCCTCCGGCGCGCTCGATGATCTCCGAAAGCCGTTCGCCCCTGCGGATCGCGTAGACGCCTGGCCGCTTGAATTCACCGGACAGGAACACGCTCCCGGTATCGCGGCCCGTGAACTTTGGGCTGAACCGGACGATATCGCCGGGTGTAAGGGCCACTTCACGGAGCGAGGCGTTGCGCGCGTCGATCGTCCGGCGTATCGAATCCGAGGCGAAACGTGTCAACTCGATCCGGCCCGGGTCTGCGTCCAGGGACAGCCCACCTGCGACGGGGACCAGGGAACCGAGAGGCGTGTCCGCGACGACGGGATAGATGCCGGGCCTTCGCACCTCGCCGCGCACGGCGACGACGAAATCGAGCACGAAGGGCAACAGGTTCGGGTAGCGATTGAAGACCGCCGGACAGGTCTCGCCATTTGGAACCGCCGCCCGCCTCTCCGGGTTCACGGCAAGCCGGGCGTGGGCAAACCGCTCGGACCGGCTGCGCGACACGACGGCCGAGAGGGCCTGCAGGCCCCGGCAACGCCCCTGCCTGGGGCTCCAACCATCGATGACCGCCTGAACCGAACGCGAGGACAGGAACCGGATCTCGTCCGACCCGAAGACGATCAGACGGTCCATCGGTTTGAGCGGAACGTCGGACATGCCGGCCGTGATCCGCCTGAGATCGACCGGCACGAAATGGCGCGCCTTCGTCTCCGGATCCGTGGTCTCAAGGGCGGCGAAGGGAAGGTAGGAATCTTCCAGCAGGACATCTGGCGCGTTGACGACACTGCCCACCGTGGGATCCCACTCCAGGGACCGCGGGCCGGGAACGGACACGTGGCCATCGAGGAAAGAGACACCCGCCAAGGCGTAGCCTGCTTTGGCCACCAAAAGGATTTCACCGGCCTGCATCTTTGCTTTCCGCGAATTAGCGATCTCGCTCACGCGGTCGCCGCCGGTCTCTTTGATGGACATTTTTAGGTAACGGTGGCCCTGGGGCCTCAGCGTTCCGCCGGCAAGGCCCACGGCCTCGGCGACGGTAAGGCCCGATGTGGTGGCGTCCAGCTCATAGATGCCGGGGCGCTTCACCTCCCCCGCGACGGCGACGGTATCGCCGAGCGGCGGCACGAACACGCGATCCCCCTCCATGATGGACAGGTCTTGGTCGAGTTGACCCGTCAACAGGAGATCGTAAAGGTCGACCGGAACCGCGCGCGCGCCGCGGATGATCTTAATCCGTCGCAAGGAGCCGGTTTTCTGGACGCCTCCGGCCACGACGATGGCGTCGAGAACCGTCGCCACGCCCGCCAAGCGATGCATGCCCGGCCGGTGAACTGCTCCAAGCACCATCACGGGAAAATTCCGGACCGTGCCGAGGGATACAAAAACATCCGTCTTCAGAAACATCGTGGACGCCCGCCGCTCCAGGTCCGCGCGGAACTCCCCGAAGCTGCGGCCGGCCGCCAGAATCGGCGGCATGTTGGGAAGCACAACCCGCCCCTCGCGGTCCACGCGGCTGCGATACGACCGGTTGTTCTGACCGCGGAACGTCACGACCAGCTCGTCTCCGATGCCCAGCCAGTAATTGTCGTTGATAGCGCCCATGGCTACGACACCATCGGCCACGCCCAGATTGTCAAGCATCCGGTAGCCGAACTGGCGCAGGAGCGGCACGGAGACGTCCGGCGCGACGCGTTCAAACCGGCCGATGTCGGACGTTTCGCCTTCAGACCGACCGGCCTCCGGCTGCTCGCGCCCGAAGCGACGGATGTCCGGCGCCTCGCGTGCGAAGCGATCGATGTCGGACGTTTCGCGTCCGAACCGAGCGACGTCCGGCGTCTCGCGCCCGAAGCGCCCCATGTCCGGGGTCTCGCGCCCGAAGCGACGGCCGCCCGGCGCCTCCCGTGCGAAGCGATCGATGTCGGACGTTTCGCGTCCGGACCGACCGTTGCCGGGCGTCTCGGGCCCGAAGCGATTGACCTCCGGCACCTCTCGGGCGAAGCGATCCGGGTCGGGCGCTCCGTACCTCAAGCGTGCCGTGTAGTCTAGCTCAAGCCGGGAAGTTTCCTGGCCTGCCAGCCCGATGGGCCGCATAGTGACCCGTCCGCCGCCGCTCAAACCCTGTCTGCCGACATCCATGGGGGAGGGCGCGAACTGACTCGTCCCGGCCGGACCCATTGGTGCCTGCTTGAAGCGCCCGAGAAGGTCGAGAAGGTAGGCATCGGGAACCATCGTCTGGGCCAGGGAGACAGCGCTCGGCAGCACCGGCAGGGCGAGACCGGCCATGAACCAGAGGCGCAACCACCGCCGGCGCTTCGAACCGCGAGGCCCGATTTCGCGGCCGCCCCGAGAATATGCCAAACATGAATTGATCCACCCCATAACCCGGCCTGCGTCCCCGTCAATCGGAACGAGCTTCGTCCTGTCAGCGCGTTCCGATAGCCTCCTTGGAGGAATCAGCGACAACTGATGTGACACGGTAAAAGGCTGTCATTCGCGAGCGGTACCGCGCGTATTGATGCTATACCACATGCGGGCACGGCCGCCAACAGAGGTTGTGCATAATTCTAGATGATCTTTCTATGGTTGTAGACGGCGCGCGCTGATCACCTTGGGGCGGGTCGCCGGTCCGGAACCCCAACGGATCTCGGCCCATCGCGCCGCGCTCGTCACGCCGCACGGCCGCCTCGTTCGCACGGCGGGTCTGCCGGCGAATCGGAAAGGCGCCAGACTGATCGACGACGGCCCTTTGGGGATGCCGGGAGCCCGTCCGGGTATTCCCAGCGGTGAAACAGATGGAATACTTTTCGGTACAAGAATCATGATGATTAGTAACGGCGATGGGAAATACTTTCATATATTTTTTGTTTTGGGATCTCTTGCTGATTACTCGGATGCGCTCCTAGTCCTGCAGTTCGAACATCAAGAGCAACGTCCGCTGCAACGCGCTGTAATTGTCGTCCGATAGGAGATAGATCAAGGTCTTGCCATCTGCGGCCTGCCGCGCGGCGATTCCCTCGAAGTTGTCGACGATAAGGGGCGCACCCCACCGGGCGATCTCGCGGCCCTCGAGCCGCGCGCCCGACCGAATTTCGGCGCTCGGGATCCGCACCAACCGGACGCTGGGCTCGGCCAGCAGCGGGGAACGGCGCTCGACAACCACGATATCGCCGCCTGGCAGGCGCGCCGCGCCGCTCGGGCTGAACAGGTCCTGGCGCCGGTAGGCGAGCCGTGACCAGCCCGCCCCGCGCCAGAGATAGGCGGCCAGGTCCGCGCCATCCGGCTGTTTTTCCGTGATCGCCAGGATGGCGCCGTCGGCCAGGACCACCAACGCCTCGAGGCCGCCGTTCGCGGGCGCCTGGCCCAATCCGGGCGGAGCGGGCCAGGCGCTGGGCCGTGCGTTGAACGCCGGGTCGAAGACTGGATAGCGCCAAATCCGGTGCGTGCGCTCGAAGCCGATCAGGTAGGACCCGTCCGCCAACGCGGCCAGGGATTCGGCGTCCTGCCAGCGCTTGCCAACCAGCGGCTCACCATCCAGGCCGCGCAGAGGTGCGATGCGCCCCTGGTCCAGGCCCCCGAGACGTTCCTTGTCGTCATAGAGCAGGCGCGCGAAGAGCCAGTGTCCTTGGTCGGACACGGCGATCATGCGCCGGCCGTCCGCCGTGACCAGGAGGCCCGACAAGCCCCCGATACGCGGGTCGTCGGAGGTGATTTCCACCCCGCCCCGCCATGCCAGCCGGCCGACGCTGCCCTGCCGCGGCCGCTCCGGGTTGAGCCGCCGTTGGAAGGTCGAAAGCTCGATCGCGTCCGCGGCCCGCGCCGGGCCGGGCCCCGGCAGGCCGGCGGCCAGGCCCAGGGCGAGGCAGAGCCCTGAAAGACAGGAGCCGGACAGGCGAGGCGGCAGTACGGCCATGGCGCTTGTGTATCCGATTTGTGCTTTTTGTGCAGGCCCCCGTCAGATTTGCGCGAGGGCGCTCGATTTGACGGCCGCGGTGCGGCATTTCCCGACAATTGCCGGATGCCTCCCACGATAGATCTGCTCGCCGGGGTGAAAAATCCGATCTTGGCTGAAGCGGTGAGCCCCATCCGACGCCCGGCAGAGCGCCGGCGCGCGCGCCACCACAAGATCGTCGTGCTCGCCGGCACCCGGTCCAGCGCAAGATTCAACGCCTCTTCCGGAAATGCCCATTGGATTCCCCTCGTTCCCGGCGCCTTTACCCGACTGGCCCCACTGTACTATACTGTCGGTTGCAGGGGGATAAAGTATGTTCAGGTGTTGGTTGCGGTCCATGCTAAGGACGCTATGGGCACTCGGCGCGGTCTGCTGCGCAGGGGCCCCTGCTTCGGCCTCGCCCTGGGCTGAAGTCGGCGACCGCGTTCTAAGGAGCGATGTCGAGATCCTTGCAGACTATGGCCTTATCGACCGCTTGCTGACGACCTGGCCGATCCCTTGGGCACAGAATTCCTATCAACTCCCCGTCGACGACGACATCAGCCTGCCGACTCACGTTCGACGGAGCCTCAAGCGGGTCCGCGCCCGTTTGGCCGAAGAGACCGCCATCCGCCGGATCAAGGGAAGCGTTATCAGCAGAGTGACCACCGAGCCGGCGCTCGTTCGCGACTTCGCCGCCACCGGCCGGGAGGAGATCGATGCCCGGGCCAGGCTGGAGTACATGGGGAGCTGGGCCGCTGCTCGCCTGAGCATCGGCTATCAGGGCGAGCCGGGGGGCGATGACAGGAAGATCGCCCTTGACGACAGCTACCTCGTCTTGGAAGCGGCGAACTTTCTCCTGTATGCCGGTTACATCGACCACTGGTGGGGACCGGGATGGATCAGCAGCCTGATTCTTTCCAACAACGCGCGCCCCTTTCCTCGCGTGGGGTTCATGCGAAACAACCCGAAGGCCTTCGAGACCCCGTGGCTAAGCTGGATCGGGCCGTGGCAAATCCACGGCTTTGTCGGCGTCCTGGAGGAGGACGGCCGCGAGGTGTCCAACCCGATCGTGCTGGGACTGCGGCTGGCGGTCAATCCGCTGCGCGGTCTCGAACTCGGCGCTTCGCGCGCCATCATGCTCTGCGGCAATGCGCCAGTGGGGGTCGAGGAGCGGCCATGTGGTCCCGAGACCTTCATCAACGCCTTCCTCGGTCGCGACAACGCCGGCACCTTCAGCGATCCCGGCAACCAGCTGGCAGGCTTCGATGCTCGCTTCTCCTCCAGCCTGGGCGGCCAACACTTCACTCTTTACGGGCAGTACATCGGCGAGGACGAGGCCAGCGGGTTGCCCAGCAAAGAAGCCGGCCTCTTCGGCCTGTCGCTGTGGGGCGGCGTCGGTGACGACGGCGCGCTGTGGCGCCTTACGACAGAGTATTCGGACAGCACCGCCGGCTTCTTCAAGCACGATCCCGACTTCAACGTCTTCTACGATCACTTTATCTACAAGACCGGCTACCGCTACCGGGGGCGCAGCATCGGGCACAGCCTCGATAACGACAGCCGGCTGTTCTCGGTGGTGGGGACGCTGACCGACCTCCACGACTGGACCTACCGCCTGGCGTACCACCGCGCAGAGGTCAACCGCGACGGTGACGGCGCGCAACCCGTGAGCACCTCGGCCGAGAACATCAACCTAATCGAGGCCGGGCTGAGTGTCCCCTGGGGCAGCGGCACCTTCGAAGCGGGGCTCCGCTTCCAGGACGATCAGCCCAATACACCCGGAGCGAAGGATTTGCAGGCTGCGGTCGAGGTGGGCGTGACGTTTCGATTCTGAGGCGCGGTTGCCTCGCAAATACCAGCGGCGGGACTTTAACGCTTGTGTCCCAGGCTGAATTTTTTCGAGGACCGATACCGTCTCGCAAATGAACGGACTCGTTGATTTGCGAGACGGTAAGCGCGACCGCGCGCCGC
>JBHIDD010000139.1:0-7058 GCA_046759925.1 Kiloniellaceae bacterium | reverse complement strand
AAACCTCAGTCCCTTCAACACCTTGTCGCTTCAAGAAGGGGTAAAGTTCGGCCTAGTGGATGTCTCGTGCGTGGAGAGGTCTCTGGGGGACTGTCAAGTCACCAGTACGGCCACGATTCCCGACCAAAGTGCCGGACCGGTGTCCCCGGGCCGCGATGACGCCGGCAACGGGCGCCGGTCGCGGGCTCTTCGAGGTCCGCCCGGGGTTCGGCCCAGCCCGGTTCGCGATTGAGGAGTTGACCTCGGTCTCAAACACACGCAGCGCGAGTCCCGCGGCTCAGCCTCGGGCGGGTCCGTCCGTGGCCGGGGGCCGGCGTCTCGCTTCGAGGCTGTGGGGAGGGAGGGGCGTCGCTCTCAGGTGGGGCCGCGTGGCAGGGCCAGGATCGTCCGCCGGGCGGCCAGCAGGAGATCGAGCCCCGGATGGTCGCGGGCCAAGCGGATGATCAGACGCCGCGAGCGCCGCATCACCCGCCCGGGCAGGGCAATCAGGGCAAAGCGGATCGCCTTCATCCGTTTTGCCACCCAGGCCGGCCCCAGCACCAGGCGCTTCATCGCCGCGTTCAGATTGTGCGCTAGAACCATGATCGCCCACCACGCCGCATTGGCCCCGAACAGGCCCGAGGGCAGGGTGCCGCCGGCCAGGTCGTCCTTCATTACCGCGTGGGCCTCCTCGCTCTTGCCGCAACGCTCGCGCAACCACCAGATCACCTCGTCGCCCGGCAGAGCGCGGTTGGTCACCACCCCGAACAGCTTGTAGCGGCCCTTGGCCGCGAACTCCGCGGTCGGGAACGGCAACTGATCCGCGTCGCCCAGGTCCAACTGGCGCAGCGGCTCGCGGATGGCCAGGAAGCGGTAGTCCGCCCGCTTCTTGCTGTGGCCGGCCCACTTAGGAACAAAACAGACCTCCGCCCATTCCTGGTCGGTCTCGTGGCGTTGGCCCTCGAAGCTGCGATACAAGGGATGCCACTCCGCCTCCGGCAGCGCCAGAACCGCGCGGCGGAACTCCTCCGTCACATCCGCTCCTACTGCGAACTCGATCACCCCGAAACGGCCGTCCTTCCCCTCCCCGCAATAGAGCAGCAAATCCTGCTGGTAGGCGGCCGTGTCGGAACGCAGACAGACCTTCCTCACCCCGCCCGGCAGGCCGGCCAGGGCCTCCCGGAAAACCCGCAACTGCTGGTGTCCCGCCGGCACGTTGCCGTCGCGGAACTCCGAATGGACAAAAACCCCCTGTTCCGCCCACCAGGTGTTGAGCGGCTGATAGGCCTTGAAGTGCTTGTAGCAGTACAGCGCCTGGCGCTTGTGGGTCTCGACCAGCGTCGCGTCCATGTCCAAGGTCGCCACGCTCTCCCGGCGATGACGCTGCAGGAACGACAAGAGCGCCTGGTTGACCCGCCACAAACCACGCAACGGAGCCGAGGGCCGGGGGATGAACGCCCGGCCGGGCGCCCGCTTCGCCTCCTCCGCGGCGTCGTGGAAGCGTTCCAGCCAGGCCGACAGCGCAGACGGCGACGGCAGCGCCCGGCCGCGCCCGCGCCGGAACCGGCTCTTCATCTCCCGGCGCTCGCGGCGCGACAACAGCCCCTTCTCAACCTCTCGCAAGACCTCCGCAAAACCTTCGTCCGCCTCCAGACGTTCCAGATCCTCAACCCGATCGCCGCCGCACAGGTTAAGCGCCATCAAGGCCATGACCATCTGCACGTCCAGCCAGCCCTGCCGCCCCGCCGCCCCAATGTGACGGCGCACCGCCGCCGGCAAGCCCGACACCTTCATCAGCTCCAGATAGACCCCCAGCCCGGCAAAGCCCGTCAGGCCACCGCTGCACTTCTCTGCTTCGTACTGGAACGGAAGAACGCCTTGTGCCATCCTACCTTCACCCCGTTGGTGATGTTGTGCGTGGAACGAACACATCATGAATCCTTTTGGATTCAACGCCAACGGGGTACTTCATCTTTTATTGCTCGGGAATCGGGGACGGCCGAGATAAACAGTGCCGGAGACTGGTATGTGGCGACCACCGAGTTGGGATGAAGGGAGAGGTTCGACATTTGCCTGGACGCCGATAGCAGTCCGCTTGATGTCTATGACGACCCTATCGCGCCGTTGTTCCTGTCTGACTTGAAGTCGCAAGGCTCTGGCGATCTCTATGCCAAGGGGAACGCAGTTGGCCGCGGTGGCGCAGGGAGTTGGCGGGGACTGACGTTCCTAATAATGGAAGAGAGTGCGGGCGATTGCGACGAGATAAATCAGCTGCTTGTCCAGGAATCCGGGATAACAATCGACGTCCCCGAGTAAAGCACAAGCAGGCAAAACCAGGAGCGGGCAGGGTGAGAACACCCTCTTCGCTTCTTGGCTCTGCGGCAGCTTTACGGAGCCAACGCACAACCCGTCGAGGCCGGACGAGGAACCCGTTCTCGAGATCGCGGCCCCGGCGCTTGAGTTAACGCTTGACGCCCAGTAATTAAGTCCCTGTTGCTCAGCAAGGATACGGGGCTCATCCAGCAATGACGGTGCTTGTCACCGGCGCGGCCGGGTTCATCGGCTACCATGTCTGCGCGGCGCTGCTCGGCCGCGGCGAGCGGGTGACCGGCATCGACAACCTGAACGCCTATTACGACCCGGCGCTGAAGCGCGCACGCCTGGCCCGGCTCGAAGGACGCCACGGCTTCGCGTTTCACAAGCTCGACATCGCCGACCGCGCCGCCTTGTCGGCGCTTTTCGAGGCCGAGCGGGAGGCAAGCGGCGTCATTCATCTGGCGGCCCAAGCCGGGGTGCGCTATTCGCTCGAGAACCCGTACGCCTATTTCGATGCCAACGTCATGGGCCAGCTCTCGGTGCTGGAGGCCTGCCGTCGTCTTCCGCGGCTCAAACACTTGCTCTACGCCAGTTCCTCCTCGGTCTATGGGGGGAACACCAAGCTGCCGTTTTCCGTCGAGGACCGGGTGGATGACCCGATCTCGCTTTATGCCGCGACCAAGCGGGCGGCGGAACTGATGGCACAGTGTTATGCGCATCTCTATCGCCTGCCGATGACGGGCTTGCGCCTCTTCACGGTTTACGGGCCGTGGGGCCGTCCGGACATGGCCGCCTACATCTTCACCAAGGCGATCCTCGAGGGCCGGTCGATCAGGGTCTTCAACCGCGGCGACATGCGGCGCGACTTCACCTACATCGACGATGTCGTGGCCGGCGTGCTGGCCGCGCTCGAACAACCGCCGGCGGACGACGGTCAAGCCCCGCCACACCGGCTCTACAACCTGGGCAACCACCACGCCGAGGATTTGATGCACTTTATTGCGGTCATCGAACGTGCCTGCGGGCGCGAGGCGGAAAAGATTTTCGCGGACATGCAGCCCGGGGACGTAAAGGAAACCTTTGCCGATATCGAGGCCGCGCGACGCGAACTCGGTTTCGAGCCCCACACCACGATCGACGAGGGTCTTCCGCGCTTCGTGGCCTGGTTCCGCGAATACCACGGTCTTTGACGCGGGCGCGAGGCGGCCGGTCGAAAGGGAAACACCCGTATTGCCGGATCACCTGGAAGACGACGGGAACTGGTGCCAGGTGCTTAGGCCCGAGGCGGCGACAGGCCCTCTCGGGGCCGCGGCCCTGTTTCTCGACCGCGACGGGGTTGTGGTCGAGGAGGTCGGTTACCTGCACCGGCCGGACGACGTGCGCCTCGTTCCCGGCGCCGCCGCGGTCATCGCCGCGGCCAACCGGGCGGACCTGCCGGTCGTGGTCGTCACCAACCAGGCCGGGATCGGGCGCGGCTTGTACGGTTGGGCCGACTTCGCCGCGACCCAGGAACGGATCATCGCGGAGCTTGTCCGGGCCGGGGCCGTGCTCGACATGGTGCTGGCCTGTCCGTACCACCCC
The DNA here is from genome assembly GCA_046759925.1 of Kiloniellaceae bacterium. GTDB lineage: Bacteria > Pseudomonadota > Alphaproteobacteria > Kiloniellales > J153 > JBHIDD01. The sequence continues at coordinate 3,182 of JBHIDD010000139.1, read as the reverse complement.
GAAGCCAGACCGCCCTACCGGCATCCCGACCATCCCTGCCGCAAGCCGCGGCCGGGGATGCTGCGGCGTGCCGCCGCGCGGCTCGGCCTCGATCTGGCCGGCTCCTGGATTATCGGCGACCACGCGTCCGACCTCGAGGCCGGGCGGGCCGCGGGCCTTGCCGGCGGACTGCATGTGCTGACCGGGTACGGCGCCGCCGAGCGGGACGCCGCCGCCGGGCTTGCCACCGCAAGGTTTCGAATTCGCCTGGGCGAGTCGATCGCGGACGCGCTCGATCTTCCGCTGCCGCTTCAGCCTTCGCCCTGAGCGCGCCCTGGGGCTGTCTCGCCGATCGACTCTGCCTCTGCGGCTTCGCCTCCGGCCAGGGCGACCATGCGGGCGGCCGCCATCGTCATGGCGCGCCACTGGTTCTGCCGCAGCCCCCGGATTCGCCGATCCAGTCGGCCGTATCGGTCCAGATTTCGACCCGGTGCCGACTCGAGGACGGGAGCCGGTCGGCATCGTCCCAGCCCAGGCCGTAAACGTCTTGCCAGTCGACGGCCGGGCGGCCAGCGCGCCGACGCTCCGGGATGAGCGCTCCCTTTGGAATAGGGCCGGCCAGTTACGCGCCAAGGATTCTCAAGGCCGTTCTGCCAGGTCGGGAGTGGGGTCAAGCTCTCCGCGCTGCACCTGCCGGGTCCACTGTTCGTGCCCCAGCATCTAGATCATGGACTCATAAAAGTAACAGGGGCAAAAGTCCGGGCGCGGGGGTAAACTTTTCGATTCACACGGGGCGGTTTTTGTGATTCGGTCCGGCCATGACCGAATCGCGACCAGATGTTGATGGCCTTGGCCGGGATGGCCTCAAGCGGTTGGTTGTTCGACTGCTGGAGGACAACGCGGTCCTGAGGGCGGAGAACGCGGCCTTGCGCGAGGACATCGCGCGTCTGAAGGGGCTCAAAGGCCGGCCCAAGATCAAGCCGAGCGGCATGGAGCAGGCGAGCGAGCGCCGGCCCGCGGGCAAGGGGGGCAGGAAGGGCCGGCGCGGTGGCAAGCTCAACCGGCTTGCGATCGACGAGGAGCGGGTCCTCGAGGCAGGCGCGCCTGCCGGTTGGCGCTTCAAGGGCTACGAGGATTACGTGGTGCAGGAGTTGATCCTGCGCCCGCAGGTGGTCCGCTTCCGCCGCCAACGGTGGCTCACTCCCGATGGCCGGACGGTGGTGGCGCCCCTGCCGGCGGGGATTGTCGGTCACTTCGGCCCCGAGCTGCGCCGCTACGTGCTGGCTCAGTACCACCAGGGTCAGGTGACGATCCCGCGCCTTGTTGCCCACCTCAACGATCTTGGCATCGAGATTTCCAAGCGGCAGGTGGTGCGCCTGCTGATCAAGAGCCAGGACGAGTTCCTGGGCGAGGCGAGAGGGGTCTTGGGCGCCGGGCTTGAGAGCGCCGCCTGGGTCACGGTGGACGACACCGGCGCCCGGCATAAGGGCCAGAACGGGGTCTGCACCCAGATCGGCGATGAGCGCTTCGCCTGGTTCGCCACCACGGGCTCCAAGAGCCGGCTGAACTTCCTGGATCTTCCGCGCGCCGGGCACAGGGACTACGTGATCAACGCCCAAGCGCTCGCCTACATGCGCGGCCGCAACTTGGCCGGGCCGGTGATCAGGCTGCTCGCCGACCCCGAGACCAAGCGGTTCGCCGATGCGGAGGCGTGGATGGCGCATCTGGAAGGGCTCGGGATCACCGAGCTGAAGGTCAACCCCGATCCGGTCAAGATCGCCACCGAGGGGGCGCTCTGGGGCAGTGTGGCGGACCACGGCTTTTTGCGTGAGGCCGTCATCGTCAGCGACGACGCCGCTCGGTTCAACATCGGTCACCACGCCTTGTGCTGGGTCCACGCCGAGCGGCTCATCCACAAGCTTGTCGGCTTTAACGACGGGCAGCGCCAGGCCATCGCGCGGCTCCGGGCACGGGTGTGGTGGTTCTACGCCGACCTCAAGGCCTATTGCCGGGACCCGACCCCGCAGGCCAAGGCGGCGCTCAAGGCCCGTTTCGAGCGGCTCTTCACCACGAAAACCGGCTTTGCCACGCTCGACCGGTTGCTCGCCCGACTGCACGCCAATAAGGACGAGTTGCTCGTCGCCCTCGAGCGGCCCGACATCCCGCTCAACACCAACGGCTCGGAAAACGATATCCGCTGCCAGGTCATCAAGCGCAAGGTCTCGGGCGGAACGCCCTCGCAGGCCGGCCGCGACTGCCGTGATGCCTTCCTCGGCCTGATGAAAACCTGCGCCAAGCTCGGCATCCCGTTCCGGGACTACCTCGGCGACCGCCTCAAGGTCCCTGGCGCTCCGGCGGTGCTCTGGCTTCCCGACCTCGTCAGGCAGAACACCGCATTTGCCTGACCGCCCGGACTTTTGCCCCTGTTACTCATAAAATAGCTAAGCTATTGAAATCTTGCAAATTTCAGCCGGCGAGCAATCTTGAGCCATTTCGCGTAACCGACTCACACGTTTGCATTTTCTCGATTTATGAGTACACGGCCCAATCCGAGAGTCCTCCGGTCCTGCTGCATCGAGGCCCGTGATGCCGATCTCAGGCCCTTCGTGAGGATCACAACCGCCGTCGTCGAAAAAGTCAATCGTGGGAAACAAGCGTCGGAATTGCCACACCGGCAACCATTACGTAGAACTTTGAAGTTTATTGACCGAGCTGCATGATCAATTCGGCACACTTTGCAGCAATCTTGTTTTCGGGTTTCTCTTCGCCAGGCATTGTGGCCCAACCTTGATTTTCTACATACTCATCTCTCTTCCAGGAGTCTTCTTTTTTTAATTCTTCAAGTCTCTGATTTTTCTGCGAATCCTGGTTGAACTGCTCGACACAAATCGGTGCCAAGCGGCCAACGACGGCAACATCGGCCATTTCCTGAGCCATTTCCCGGGCGGTACCGCCCGTAACCCATCCTCCCCAAGTAAAGCCGATGATGGCCAATATGATTGCGCCACCAGCAGCACCCCACAGACCTAGCTTGATTTTCTCCCAATCCACCTGGATACCTCCTCAATTTGCGAATTTTCCGGGATTTCCTAAATGTTTCATCCCACCACCGAAGACGGTAGCACACCTGTGATTTGTTCGAAAGCGCGATCCTACAACCCGGTTCGGGGTCTTGGGATGGGGCGCTCGGTGCGTCCGAGACC
>JBHIDD010000138.1:0-7077 GCA_046759925.1 Kiloniellaceae bacterium | reverse complement strand
GGCCAGTTGCCGTCACGAGAAAAGGCTTCGCCCCGCGACCGGCTTGTTTGGTGCCGCGCTCCAAGTTGATGTATCCGGCATCGCGTAGGGGATAGAGGACCTGCTTGGGCAGGTTCTTCTCGTTGAACGGGATGCCGTAGGTGGCGGTAGCAAGTTTCTCGATGTCGTTGGAGAAGTGCGGGCCACCGCCATCCATATTGACGAGCGCTTTGAGGAAAGCTTTCTGTTCCAGTGAGAAGGTGGCCAGGGCCTCGAATTCCTCGACATTGAGCCCGAGGACCTCGTTGAGGCGGGCCTGATCCACGCGATATCCCGTCACGAAGACCCCACCCTTTTCCAACCATAGGCGCAAGGTGCTCATGTGCTTGCCACCGCGAGGCACGGTCAGCCCGCGTTCCTCCAGCCACCGGCGCAACTTGGTCAGATTAATCGCCTCGCCGGCGGCCTGCATATCGAGAATGCACTGCACGAAGTTCATGCCCTGGCAGTGCTTCAGGATGTGCCGGGCGAAAGCTTCGTAAAGAGTCGGTTCGTCGTTCCGCAGGTCGTAGAGGGCGCGCCCGGTTTCGGTGAGCTGGGTCTCCTTCGCGCCGATCAGGTCATAGGCCCGCATCGAAAGCTTGGTGTTGTTGGCGAGCTTACCCTTGTTGTAGGCGCTGGTCTTTTAACCGGCGAAATAGCGATCCCGGACCTCGGCCTCAAAGCCCTTCCAGTCCGCGTCATGCTTGTGCGCGATCTCAAGAAGGGTCGGGAGGTCAATTTGGGCTGGAGAGAACTCGCTACCGAAGGGAAGATCGCTTCGTCGCACACCACGCTCCTTGGCCATCTGCTCAAAGCCTCGCCCTAGTGCGAGTTGAACGTGAGTGAAATTCGCTTTGCACGGTCTACTAGATTTAGAGCCTTATCCAAGAACATCCCCAATATCTTGTCTCACCCTATCAGGCAGTGATGCACCAAGCAACAGCAGTGAGCGCCGCGTATTTCCACCCGTAGCTTAGATGAGTTTAAATAGCACTTATACCCGAGCGGTGCGAACAAATCAAGAACATTTTCGCTCAGCGGTGCTTCGGACCACCGCGCACCCCGATTGACTTATCCCTGGTTACCCGCCAGATAAGGGGGTGTGGCCCGCGCGCGGACGCGCGCATTTTTTGGCGCGGGCGCCACGACGCCCCCGGCGGGCACGTACGCCGGACCGGTCGAAGCCACCCGGTTCAACAAAACAAGGAGCCGCCCCTTGACCACGGTCGTCATCTGCTCGGGCGGACTGGATTCCGTGACCCTTGCCTACAAGCTCGCCGCGGCGGGTAAGGCCTTGCGCCTCGTCTCCTTCGACTACGGCCAGCGCCACAGGAAGGAGCTCGGCTTCGCCAGGGCCTGCGCGAGGCGCCTGGCGGCGCCGCATACGGTGGTCGACATCGCAACCGTCGGCGCGCTGCTCACCGGATCGGTCCTGACCGATGCGGGCGCGGTGCCCGAGGGCCACTACGCGGAGGAAACCATGCGGGCAACCGTCGTGCCCAACCGCAATGCGATCATGCTGTCGATCGCCTTCGGGCTCGCCGCGGCCGGCCGCGCCGAGGCCGTGGCCGCCGCGGTCCATGGCGGCGACCACTTCATCTATCCGGACTGCCGGCCGGGCTTCGTCGAGGCCTTCGCGGCGATGCAGGCCCGCGCCCTCGACGGCCTGGCGCACGTCAGGCTCTTGACCCCGTTCCTGAACTTGAGCAAGGCCGGCATCGTCGCCGAGGGCGCGAAGCTTAACGTGCCGTTCGATAAGACCTGGTCCTGCTACAAAGGGGAGGAGCGGCACTGCGGGCGCTGCGGCACCTGCGTCGAGCGGCGCGAGGCGTTCCATCTGGCCGGGATCCCCGACCCGACCGGGTACCAGGACCCGGATTACTGGGTCGAGGCCTGCAAGATTCGCCAGCCGGGCTAGGAGGCCGGCCATGTACACCATCGAGAAACGCTTTTCGTTTTCCGCCTCGCACGTGATCGGCGGCCTGCCCGAGGAGCACCCCTGCGCCCGCCTCCACGGCCACAACTACGAGGTCGCGGTGGTCCTGGAGGCCGCGGCGCTGGACCCCCGCGGCTTCGTGCGCGACTACCTGGAGCTCGACGCCCTCAAGCGCCACATCGACGAGACGCTCGAGCACCGGCACCTGAACCACGTGCTCGGCCACGACCGGACCACGGCCGAGGCGATCGCCCAATGGCTCTACGACTGGTGCAAGGAACGCTGGCCGGAGGTGGCGGCTATCAAGGTGAGCGAGACGCCGCGGACCTGGGCCGAGTACCGGCCCTAAAGCGACACGCCCATGGCGGAGACCATCCTGGTGAGCGAGATCTTCGGCCCGACGGTCCAGGGCGAGGGGCCGCTCATCGGCCAGCCGACCGCGTTTGTCCGCACCGGGGGCTGCGACTACCGCTGCGCCTGGTGCGATACGCTCTATGCCGTGCTGCCCGAATACCGCGGCGACTGGCTCCCGATGAGCGCGGCCGAGGTCTTCGCCCGGGTCGAGGACATCTCCGGCGCCCGGCCGCTGCTCATTTCGCTTTCCGGCGGCAACCCGGCATTGCAGCCGCTCGGGCCCCTGATCGCGCTCGGCCACGCCAAGGGCTACCGCTTCGCGCTCGAGACCCAGGGCTCGGTGGCGAAGCCCTGGTTCGCCCGCCTCGACTGGCTGGTCCTGAGCCCCAAGCCGCCGTCCTCGGGCATGGCGACCGACTGGGCGGCGCTTGCCCGCTGCTTCGCGGCGGCGGGGAACGGCCCGCGGTGCGCTCTCAAGGTGGTGGTCTTCGACGAGGCCGACTATGCTTTCGCCCGCGAGGTGGCCCGGCGCCATCCGCAGACGCCGATCACGCTCCAGGTCGGCAACCCATGCCCGCCGGACCCGGACGGCACGCCCGGGGCCGACGCTGACCCGGGCGACCTGCTGGCCCGCTTCCGCTGGCTGGCCGGCCGGGTCGCCGAGGACCGGTGGTTCGAGGCCCGGGTCCTGCCGCAGCTCCACGTTCTGGCCTGGGGCAATCAGCGCGGGGTCTGACCGGCGGCAGGGCTTCGAGCCGAAGCGGACGGAGCGCCATGGCGCGCGGGAATGCGCCCGCCCGGTTGCTCGAGGGGCCGCGCTGACGGGCGAGCGGCCCGCCCGGTGGCCCCGGACCGGGCTTGCGGTATAGTTTAGGCGGGCCACGGCGATCGGTGCGTTTTCGGGCCGGCAAGCGCCGGCGAAGGATGCCCAGCGATGAGCATGAAAACCATTCTCGTCCCGCTCGAGGAAAGCGCCGCAGTGCGCGCCATGCTCGAGACCGCGCTGCTGGCCGCCCGCGGCTTCGGCGCCTACATCGAGGCCCTCTACGTCCGCCGTGCGCTGCCGGGCGTGGTGGTCGCCGACATCGGCGGCTACGCCGCGGCGACCCCGGATCTCGCCGAAAGCTTCGAGGAGGAGGACCGGCAACGCGCCCGGCGGGTCCGCCGGGTCTTCGACGACTTCCTGCGCGAAAAGGGCGTTGCCGCCGCCGGCGGCGCCGAGGCCGGGGAACAGGTTTCGGCCGGCTGGTTCGAGGATCTCCCGCCCGGCGACAGCGCCGTGGGCATGCATGCCCGGCTGTTCGACATCATCGTGGTCGGCCGGCCGGTCACGGGGATGAGCGCGCCGGCGATGAGCACCCTGGAAGCGGTTCTTTTCGACAGCGGTCGGCCGATCCTGATTGCCCCGCCCGAGGCGCCCCGAAGCCTGGGCGAGACCGTCGTGATCGCCTGGAACGGCAGCACCGAGACGGCGCGCGCGATCGCGCTCGCCATGCCCTTGCTGGCCCGCGCCCGGCGGGTCGTCGTGCTCGCGGTCGAGGGCGTCATGGTGCCGGGGCCGAGCGCCGCGGAGGCCGCCCAGCACCTCGAACGAAACGGAATCGGTGCCGAGTCCCGCGAGGTCCCGGCCGGCGGGCGCAGCGGGGGCGAGGCGATCCTGGCCGAGGCGGAGTCCTTGAGCGCGGACCTTCTGGTCAAGGGCGCCTATACCCACAGCCGCCTGCGCCAGATGATCTTCGGCGGCGCGACCTCGCACATCCTGGCCGAGGCCGGGCTTCCCGTCTTCATGGCCCACTGAGCCGGTTCATGGCCCACTGAGCCGGATCGAAGGGCACGTCGCCCGCCGCGGCGGGGTTTCGGCTGCGTGGCCTGATACCGCCGAGTCGTTGAAGGCATCTTCATCGGCGCGGCGGCAAGCGCGACCGCGCGCCGCGCCCGGGGGCTCAAGCGTTCAAACTCTTGTGGTGTGATCCGGAAACGCCGATTCGGGTCGGTCGAGCCGGCAAAGACGCCGCCGTGCTTGAACGAATTCGAAGGAAGCGCGCCTGCATCCGGCGAAAATCGGCGCGGGGACCCGGTAGCCGTGGGCCCTTGGTCGCCGCCGCGAAACCTGCCTCGGCCGTTCGGCCGCCGCCGGGGCTGTATCGTTAACCGGAAATTAATACTGAGTAATCAGAAATTAACCAAACGCGGGCACAGTCGATTACCCGGGAGCACGGAATTCGCCCGGATGCACGCGTCTGCATGACGCGATCCGGAGCCTAAGACGGCGCGACGCAAGAGCCCGACCGGCGGCGCCCGCCTCGGCTCCCAACCCTCGAGGGGGAACCGGCCATGGTCTCTCCGATGTCGACCGCGGAGCCGCTGGATGGCCAAGGCGCGGCCGAATCCACCGCGCAGACGCGCGACGACAGGCAGGCCGCCGGGCATCTCGCCTGGCTCATAGCGAAAAGCAAATCGGCCCGGCGGCGGCCTTATCACTACCTGCTGCTGCTCCGCTTCGTGCTGATCAACCTGCTGGGATTCGCCCTGCTCGGCGCGGCCTACCTGCAGGGTCTGGTCGACAAGGTCGTGGTCGCCGACCAGACCTACCTCTCGGTTCTGATCTTCCTGGTCTTCCTGGGCGGGCTGGCGATCTGCACCGGCAAGGTTTGGCAGACCAGCCGGGAACTCAATGACGTCAAGTCTTTCGACCCGCTGACGGCGTCGCGCGCAGCCGAGTATCTGGCCCAGTTGCGCGGCCGGGAGGGGGATACCCGCGCGATTTTCGCGGCCGCCCTGCGTCTCAAGCTGTCGCACCGCGTGGCCGTCGTGCGCCAGGTCGCCGGCAGTCTGGTCATTCTCGGCCTGATCGGCACCGTGGTCGGCTTCATCATCGCGCTGTCCGGGGTCCAGCCGGAGCAGGCCTCCGACGTCAAGGCGATCACGCCGATGATCTCGACCCTGATCGCGGGCATGTCGACCGCGCTCTATACGACCCTGGTGGGCGCGGTGCTCAATGTCTGGCTGATGGTCAACTACCAGTTGCTTGCCGGCGGCACGGTTAAGCTGATCACCGGCCTGTTCGAGCTCGGAGAGAATCATGCACGGGCTTGACCACTTCGACGACGATGGGGGCAACACGGTTTTTCGCGATGTCATCTTCCTGGCGCTGGCCGGTTTCGTGGCCATGGTGCTTTTGCTGCTGCCGCACCTCAACCCGCCGGCCACCGCCGACGACGGAACGCCGGCCCCAGGCAACGTCATCGTCGAGATCCACTGGCCGAACGAGTTGGACTCCGACGTCGACCTGTGGGTCGAGGCGCCGGGCGACGTGCCTGTCGGCTATTCGAACAAGGGCGGCCTGATCTTCAACCTGCTGCGCGACGATCTGGGCGGGCAGGCCGATGTGACCAATATCAACTACGAGGTCTCCTACAGCCGCGGGGTGCCGGTCGGCGAGTACACGGTGAACGTCCACCTCTATCGCGACATGAGCGGGCGCCTGCCGTTGCCGGTCACCGTGGCGGTCAGCGTCAAGCCGACGCCGGACGCGTCCGCCAAGCGGATCCTGACCACCGAGCTCACGCTCCAGCACCAGGGCCAGGAGCTCACGGCCTTTCGCTTTTCGCTGGACGACGCGGGCCAACTGATCGCCGGCAGCGTGCACGACATGCCGCGGAAATTGCGGTCCAAGAAAATAGCGGGATGAACGAGCTCATCACCTTGTTCGCCGTGGTCGGCGCGCTGGCCGCGATTCTGGCCAACATCGCCCTCTGGGCGCCGCGCCGGCTCAGGATCAAAATCGGCGCGCTCGTCACCACCGCGGCCTTCCTGCCCGTCGCCTACGCGAGCCTCGCCGAGATGCTCAGCCGACCCAAGCCGGTCGGGATCGAGTGGGCGCAACGAAACATCACCGAAGCGACCGTCCTGGGCAGCCGGATGGAAGAGGGCGAAGCCATTTACCTCTGGCTCGGAATCGAGGGCATCGACGAACCGCGCGCCTATGTGCTGCCCTGGGATCAGCAGATGGCCCGAGAGCTTCACGGGGCCCAGCGCAGTGCCGAGCAGACCGGCACCCGAGTGCAGATGCGCCTGCCCTTCGAACCCTCGCTGGATCGGCGCGAGCGCAAGTTCTACGCCGCGCCGCCGCCGCCGCCGCCGGCGAAGCAGACGCCGGCCCAGAGCCCGCTCAACTATCAGCGCTCCGAGACGACCGGCCAAAACGGCACCAATTGACGGCCCCGCCCGGCTTGATTTGGCGCCGGATCGGCCTTCGCCAGCCCGGGCGGGCTTTACCGTCACGGGCCGGCATGGCAAGAACCCAGTCCAGGACCGATTGGCCAAACGACCGAGGGGCACCGGCATGACCGCCAGGGGGGCGATCGCCTGCGGCCATCCGGCGACCGCCGCGGCCGCGGAGGAGATCCTCGCCGAGGGGGGCAACGCCTTCGATGCGGCGCTGGCCGCCCTCTGCGCGGCCTGCGTCGCCGAGCCGGTATTCTGCTCCCTCGGCGGCGGCGGTTTCCTGCTCGCCCGGCCGGCCGCCGGCGAGGCCGTGCTTTACGACTTCTTCGTCCAGACGCCGCGCCGCCGCGGGCCGGCCCGCGAGGTGGACTTCTACCCGATCCTCGCCGACTTCGGCACCGCGACCCAGGAGTTCCACATCGGCCTCGGCGCGATCGCGATTCCGGGCGTGATCAAGGGATTGTTCGCGGTCCAGAAGGACCTGGCGAGCCTGCCGATCAAGCGCCTCGTGGAACCCGCCGTGCGCGTGGCGCGCGACG
>JBHIDD010000137.1:0-7146 GCA_046759925.1 Kiloniellaceae bacterium | reverse complement strand
GACCCCTCGTCGGTGCAACGGCCGGACGGTCGATTCGGACCGTCGGCCGAAGCTAGTACCCATGATCCTGGGTCCTAGTCCGATCAGCGCAAGAAGCTGTCCAATTTCGCATGCGCAGTTGGATCACGCCGCGTGCAATGTGCGCGGTTCGGGCTTCGCCAAGGATTCGTAAAGCCGCGTGTAGTCTCGGGCCATGCGCTCGACGGCAAAGCGCATCTCGAAACGGCGGCGAACCGCCCGACGGTCCAACGAGCCAAGCCGTTCGACGGCGGCGACGGCCTGATCGACGCTGTCCACGATGTAACCGCTGAGGCCGTGGTCGATCACTTCCGGCACGGCGCCTCGGCGCCACGCGATGACCGGCGTGCCGCAGGCCATGGCCTCGATCATGACGAGACCAAAGGGTTCGGGCCAATCGATGGGGAACAGGACGGCCCTGGCGCCGCCAAGGAAGCCTTGCTTCTGGTCCTCGCCGATCTCGCCGATGAACTCGACGCGCGGGTCATTGAGCAGCGGACGGATGACCTCGTCGAAATAGGCCTGGTCCACATTGTCCACCTTGGCAGCGATTTTGAGGTCGATACCGGCACGCTTGGCGATCTCGATGGCCCGGTCCGGACGCTTCTCCGGGCATATCCGGCCGAGGAAGGCCAGGTCGCCGCTTTCGCCCGCCGTGGAGAAGCCGTAAAGGTCAGTCGGCAGGCCATGGTACACCGTGGCGACCCACCGGGCGGGCAGCGCTAGACGCTGGCCGTCGGAGATCGACACCAGCGGCATTTGCCGGAACTCGGAGAACAGGGGACCAAGATCGGGCAGGTCGAGCCGGCCGTGTTGCGTCGTCACGGTGCGATGCGCGAAATCGCCGACCAGTGGAAAGTGCAGATAGTCGATGTGGAAATGCAGGATATCGAAGCCGTCGGCCCGGCGTCGGACCCGCTCCAGCATGAGCATGTAATGCGGCAACGGGTCGCGGACCCGGGCATCGAGCCTGAGGGCCTCCGGGCTGCAGGGCACCAATTCGGCCGTAGTCTCCGAGTCGCCACTCGCGAACAACGTAACATCATGGCCCTGCCGGACCAGTTCCTCGGTCAGATAAGAAACGATCCGCTCGGTCCCGCCGTAGAGCTTCGGCGGGACGCTCTCGATCAGTGGCGCAACCTGGGCAATCTTCATTTTCTCCTTATCTTCTCATGGCTGTATCTTCTCATGGCTCTGGTTTTCGCCTAGCCGCAAGGCGGATCGGCCTAGCTGGGGCTCTTGCCCTCGGACGCCGCCTCCCCCGTCTTTGCGTCATCGGCCTTGGTATCCGTGGCTTTGGGCTTGACCAGCTTTTCTCTGGACGCCTCGAGGATCGCCTGGACGGAATACTTCGGGACGCGGAACAGATAGTCGTGCTCACTACTGGAAAGGAGATACGCTTCCGTGTCCTCGATCCGGCGCAACCGGTAGGTGAGTGTGGTATCGTCCTTGCGTTTCAGGGTCACGGTCAGGTCCGGTTCCCCGATACGCGCGAGCGCGGCCTCGCCCTTGCCCTCGACGGCGGTGAAGCCGGGCCGGGCGAGCTTGCGGAGAAGCCTGCTCGCCTCGTCCTTGATCGTCTCTTCGTCCTCGCCCAGGCCCTCGACAACGAGGCCGTTGTCGGCGCGGACGAGCGCCAAGGAAGGCAGCTCGACCCGCGCGATTTCGCTCTCAGGAACGTTCAGGAAGTCGCGGTCCATCCAGTCCTCGGGCCGGGTCCCCGCGTCATAGGTGGCGAAGGCGACATTGTAGACGGCGTCGTCGCCGGGGGCTCTCGCGTGGACCTGACGGTAGGACGGCGACGTGCCGAAAAGCACCTCGCCAAGCGTCTCGCCGGCGCCGCGGAGCACGACCCGCCGCTCGTGGTCGTCCTCCGTGAGCTTGAACCGCTTTGGCGCCGAGCCGGAAACGGCGACCGGCAGACCCTTCTTGAGAGCCTTCAGGCGCTCAAGCAGACCCGAGACCTTCGCGCCGTCCGCCGGGAAGTCGTGGAGTCCCGGGAGCGTCCAGCCGTCCTCCTGCCGGCGCAGGACGACGGACTCGCCGCCGCTTTCGTCGATGGCCACCTCCGTGACCGCGCCGGGATCGAACGCGACCAGAGATTCGCTCGCCTCGAACGCGCCATAGTCCGGGCCGGTGAGTGCGAGCGCGATCGCTCCAGCCACCTGAAGCGCGAGAAGCCCGGACAGAATCATCGGCATACGTTGCATGGCTAGGCTCCCTGCATCTGAAGCATCTGCACGTAGCGCCGGGCCGAGCGGCGCTGCGCATAGCGGCGGACGCCGAAGACGCCGGCAAGGCCGATAAACGCCAGGACATAGTTGGAATACTCCCACAGCAGTTGGCGTTCGCGCCCGAGCGGCACGAGGGTCCGCGCGAAGTGGCCGCTTCGGCTGCGCAGTTCCAGCAGACCGCGGTCTTCGAGCGACCAATCGACAAGGTTCTCGGCCAAAGTGATCGGCGTCAGGTATTGAGAACGGTTCGCGCCGGAGATGAGGCCCAACACGTCGTCACTGAGGAAACTGCTCGAGCCCAGGAGGATGAGACGGGCACTGTCGGGCGAGCGTTCGATAACCCCGGAGATGACCGGCTTCTTCTCCTCCTTTGCCGCGGCATCCGGCGCATCGCTCTTCGCATCGGTGCCGCTTTCGGCATCGGACTTGGCAGCTCCTCCGCCGGCGTCCTCGGCCGCCGCGAGGGGCGATGGCTTGCCGGCGAAGTAGGAGGTGAACTTGCCTTCGACGGCGACCGCCAGGAGCTGGCGGCCCTTATCCTCGCCTTCGGGGAAGCCATAGTCCGCAAAGGTCCGATAGTCGGGAACGATCTCGGTGGTGTCCGCCGTCCACGCGTCGGCCGAACTCTGGACCAGGCGGACGACCGTGCGGTCCTTCAGCGCATCCTGATCCAGCTCGATGGGCGAGGCCCAGGACATCGCCAACTGGCCCAGCCCGGCGGTCGGCGCATTGCCATCGGCCAGTCCGTCCCGTCGAACGTCGACGAAGTACGGATAGTCGAGCATATGCACCTCGCGGACGCGAAATCCGCCAACGTTACGCGCCACGGGCACCGGCAACGCCGCGTTCTGCGGATCGAGGACCATCGTCTCCTTGAGCTTGAGCCCGTGGTGTGCGAGCCACTCGGCAAGGCCGGATTCGCTCTTCCGGACCGACATCTGGCGCGACAACGACGGCATGAAGGGCGAGGTCGCGAGGACAACGGTGCCGCCCTTCATGAGGAACTGGTCTATGGCGAAGACCTGCTTGTCGTTCAGGTCCTCGGGCGCCGCGACAAAGAGAAGGTCGGCGCGCTCCGGGACGCGGCCATCGGAAAGGTCGGCCGACTCGACGACCGCGTTCTCGCGCAGCTTCTCCCGGAGCAGGCCAAAAGCGGGACCCGAGGGCGGCATGCCGAACGGCCCCATGGCCGGTGATGGCGCGGGCGTATGGAGCGCGAGCGTGCGCAGCGCGCCAGGAGCGAATCGCTTGAGACCCGCCTCGATGGCGCGTTTGAGGGAGTCCTTGTCCAGCGTCGCGGGCAGCGCCACCTGGACCGCACGGTCGCCCGTGCGCAGCACCAGGTGGAACCAGAAGCTCTTGCGATCGAACAATCCCACCGTGAGCGGCCGGAACCCGTAGGTCCGCTGCAAGTCCTTGCCGAGCGCGCCGTCGTTCGCATCCGGGTCCCGGAGCTCCGCCACGAGCTTGCCGCCCGATGCCTCTTCGAACTCGGAAATCAGCGCCTCGAGGTCGCGCTTCAGTTGCGGCAAGGGCTCGGGAAGCTCGGCCTCCGGGGAGACATAGGCCTCCAAGGTCACCTCGGCGGGGATATTGGCGAAGAGCTCCCCGGCGCCGCGGTAGGCGTAGAGCACCTTCTTGATGGCACGGGTGATGTCGTATTCCGGGTTCCTCAGCTCGACGTCGAGGCTGGTCTCGTTCTGGGATTTGATCTCGATGAGGTCCCGATAGCCCAGCGTCTCGTGCTCGTCGCCATACTGGACGAGGACATCGAAATAGGAATTGGTGACCGCTGCCTGGTACTTGCTCGTTGTTTGAAACGGCACCGGCTGGATGTCGTAACGCCGGTTGGCCTCTTCCTCGAGTTCCGGCTCTTCGAGCGGGTCGACGAACTCGACCCGCACCTTACCGTCACCGGCCACCTCGTACTCCTTGAGCAGGTCGCGAAGCCTCGGTGCCAAGGGTGCGAGCAGCGGGTGCGTCTGGGCGCTGAAATAACCCCGGATGAGCAACGGCTCTTGCAGCTGGCGCAGATAAGAGCGGGTGGTCTCCGAGACGGAGTAGACGTTGCCCTCCGTCAGGTCGGCGCGGGCCCAGCCGACCTGTTGCAACCAGGTGTTCGCGGCGAGGAGGTTCGCCGCCAGCAACCCCGCGCCGATGCGCCAGTGGAGGTGCTTTCGGTTGCGGCCTTCCTGGGACCAGCGCAGGCGTTCGAGCGCGTAGACGTTGAGGACGAGAAAGACGCCGAGGATGCTCAGGTAGTAATAGAGATCGCGGAGGTCGATCACACCTCGGGTGATCGACTCGAACCGGGAACCGCTGCCCAACAGCTTCAGTGCCTCGCCGCCCCAGTTGCCGAACAGTCTGGTCAGCGCGTCCGACCCCACGAGATAGAACGCGCCGCAGATCAGCGCGGTGACGATCAGGCTGACGATCTGATTATCGGTTCGCGCGCTGACGAACAGCCCGATGGCCACGTAAGCGGCCGCCAGACACACTGCGGCGACATAGCCGCCGATCACCGGTCCCCAGTCGAGCGGCCCCAGGAGCCAGACCGTGATCGGCAGAGGCAAAGTCAGCGCCAGGGCGATGCCGACCAATCCCATGCAGGCGGCGAACTTGCCGAGCACGAGGTAGACCGGTTTGACCGGCGAGGTCAGCAGGAATTCCAAGGTTCCCGACCGCCGCTCCTCGCTCCAGAGCCGCATGGTCAGCGCCGCGACAAGAAAGATCAGCAGCCGCGGCATCCATTCGAACAACGGCCGAACGTCGGCGATGTTGCGTGCAAAGAACGTCTCGACCCAGAAGAACACGAAGAGACAGACACCGAGAAACACGGCGATGAAGATGAGCGCGGCCAGCGAGGAGAAGAACCCCCCGATTTCCTTCCGTGCGATGGGCCAGATGCTAGACATGAGCAACCTCCGCGTTGGCCGTTCCGCCCGCGGCAATCTGGGCGAAGATGGTTTCGATGTCGCGCTGCTCGGGGTGCAATGCGAAGAGCCGGTAACCCTTTTCGTGCACCGCGCGGGCCACCACGGGCGCGACCTCGTTCGGGTCGTGGCCGTTGAGACCGAGCGCATAGGCGCGGCCGGGCCCTCGGTCATCGATACACTCGACCCCTTCGATCGGTTCGATGGCCCCCAGGACGGCCTCGGTCTCGTCCGGCGGCCCGTCGGTCACCAGCCTGAGGCGACCGCCCGTGCGCAGGTCGGCGAGCGGCGAATCGAGGGCGACCTGTCCCCTGTGAATGATGATCACGCGGTCGCAGACGGCCTGGACCTCCTGCAGAATGTGGGTGGACAGGATCACGGTCGCTGTCTCGGCCAACCGCCTGATGAGGTCCCGCATGTGCCGGATCTGCGAGGGATCGAGGCCGTTGGTCGGCTCGTCCAGGATGAGGATCTTGGGGTCGTGGAGGATCGCCTGGGCGACGCCGACCCGCTGCTGGAATCCGCGGGACAGGATCCCGATGGGCTGTGGCGCCTTTTCGAAGAGCTCGGTCGCCTCAATGGCCCGCCGGATGGCGGCGGGCCGTTTCTCGACGACCACGCCCCTCAGTTCGGCGGCATAGTCGAGGTAATCGACGACCGTCATCTCGGGATAGAGCGGACAGTTCTCCGGCAGATAGCCCATGCGGGCCTGGGCGGCGCCGCGGTCGGATTCGATATCCAGACCGTCGACCAGCACCCTGCCGCCGGTCGGTTCGAGATAGCCGGTCACCATCTTCATGATGGTCGTCTTGCCGGCCCCGTTATGGCCGAGCAGGCCGACGATGTCGTGCTCGCGGATGTCGAAGGAAACGCCGTCGACGGCGGTGAGTTCGCCATACTTTCGGGTCAGGTTCTCGGCGACGATCGCCTGGGGTCTCATCGCGTCCTCCCTCCTAGCTAAACCGAACCGGGGACAGTTCCGCTCCAGCCGAACCAAAGGCCGCCTGAGGCCGCCAACGTCTCGCCGATTGCCACGGCAAGGCCCCCGGCCCTCCGATCGCGCCGGGGATCGGCGACTCGATTGGATACGACAACGAGCCGGCCGGCGCGGCGATCCGGGACCGCCGCCGGGCGCACCCGCTCGTCGCGAAGAGCGCGGATTCGGGTCGTGACAGGGGCATGGCGTAGGGTCGAACTGTCGCGCGCGATTTCCGCTGCGAACCCTGCTGTCCCGCGAGACGCATAGGCCAACGATTTTCCTGTAGGTTTTGCCTTTCCGTTTCCGGTCATCATCTCTCTTCGGCACCTCGCAACCCTGCCGGACGACATTCTCAAGAGGGGATGGCCGTCGGACCCGCGCCGTCCGCCGAGGGAAAGCAAGCCGTCGTTCGGCAGAGGCGCCCTGCCGATGGGTCGGCCGTGTCGATCAAGACGGCTTGGGGCGGACCGGGCGCAGGGGATGCCAATACCCCCGCGCCCGAATGCGGGATGCTTGGGACCTCAGAAGTCCATGTCGCCCGCACCGGCCCCGGGTGCCGGAGAAGCGGTCTTCTTCTCCGGCTTTTCGGCGACCATCGCCTCGGTCGTGATCAGCAGCCCGGCAACGGAGGCGGCGTCCTGCAAGGCGGTGCGCACGACCTTTGTCGGGTCGATGATCCCCGCCTTGAACATGTCGACGTACTCCATCCTCTGGGCGTCATAGCCCCAGCTCCTGCTGTTTTTTTCCTGGAGCTTGCCGACCACGATCGAGCCATCGACGCCGGCATTCTCGGCGATCTGACGGACCGGCCATTCAAGCGCCTTGCGGACGATGTCGATGCCCACCTTCTGGTCGTCGTTGGCGAGGTTCTTCCCATCGAGGGCCTGCGACGCGAAGAGTAGCGCCGAGCCGCCGCCCGGAAGTATCCCTTCCTCGACCGCGGCGCGGGTCGCGTTCATGGCGTCCTCGACCCGGTCCTTGC
>JBHIDD010000136.1:0-7181 GCA_046759925.1 Kiloniellaceae bacterium | reverse complement strand
GCGATGAAGGTCTCCGACAGGCGCGGATAGCCCTTCAGCACGACGGCGACGGTCCCGGTCATGGATTCGACGTTAGGAACACGGGAACAGGGCCGTCAAGCGGCCGCCCGACTACCTGCCGGCGCGTGCCGCCGCCCTGGGTACGGTTGCCGGCCCGGCCACCGCGAGACGGCCGCGGCGGCGTTTCAACCATTGCCGGGTCAGCTTGACCACGTTCGCCCGGCCGTCGAGCAGCCCCGGCACCACGACCTCCGACGGCAGCGGCTGCTGCGGCAGGTTGCGCAGGGCGGTCGCCATGGTCCGGGGATCGCGCATCCCGTCGTCGACCAGCATGCGGACCAGGCCCAGCTCCTGCGCCCGCGAGGCGCGGATGTATTGCTCCATGCGCGGCGTGGTGCGCGGCACCACGAGCGCCCGCTTGTCGAAGGACAGCACCTCGCAGAAGGTGTTGTAACCGCCCATGCAGACGACCGCCTTCGCGCGCGCCATCAGCTCTTCGATATGTGTGTTGAAGGTGATCGCCTCCACCCTGTCGAGCCGGTGGGCCCGCTGCAGGAATTCGCCCTGCAGCTCGGTGCCCATGAAGGGGCCGAGCACGAGCAGGGCCGGGTAGGGCAGCTTCGAGTCCGTCTCGTAGGCGGAGAGCACCCAGTCGATGATCGCTGCGCCGTCGCCGCCCCCGCCGATGGTGATCAAGAGGAAGGGATCGGCGATCTTCTCGAGCACGAACCGGGGCACGACCGCCGACACCTGGCGATGCAGATAACCCGTGTAGGTCATCTTCTTGCGCAGCGAGCCCGACATGGCGATGCCGTCCAGCGGGTCGTAGATCTGCGGCAGGCCGTAGATCCAGATGTCGTCGAAATAGGCGCTAAGCGCGGGCACGACGTTCTTGCGCTTCCACTCGGAGGCCAGCAACCCCGGGTCGTCCATGACGTCGCGCAGGCCGAGCACGCAAGGTGTGCCGCGCGCCTTCAGCATGGCCAGGGTGGGCTCGACTTCGCCGCGCAGGCCGAGCGGCTCCTTGTCGACCAGGAAGAGGTCCGGATCGAAGATTTTGGCGGTGTGCTCGACGATCGAGGCGCGTATCGCGAGGGTCTGTTCGGTGTCGATGTGCAGCTTCAGCGAGGTGTATTCCCCATTGCGCAGCTTGATGACGCCCGGTATGCGCACGAAGTCCACCCGCGCCCGGAAGTCGAAGCTGCCGATGATCGGCGAGCCCGACAGGATCAGGACCGAGAGATTGTTGACCGACTCGACCAGGCCATGCGCGATTTCGCGGCATCGGCGCAAGTGTCCAAGGCCGAAGCTGTCGTGGCTGTAAATGAGAACGCGTCTGATCTTACGGTCCTGCCGCAACGCTACCCCCCTCCGGACAGATCGCCCGGTTGCTCGACTATGGCACAGCGCCGGCGGTCCCGGAAAGCACTTTCCATGACAACATCGTGAGGCGCCGCCGCGCCGCGGCGCGCCCGCCGCCTTGCGTGAGAGCCGGCCAGTTTACCCCCGTGGCGGCTTGGGTTAAGGTCGGTTCCGATCCCGACGCCGCGCTCCGAAGGGCGGGAACGGCAAGCGAGCGATCCATATGGAACCGAACCTTTTCAAATATATCTGGCGGCACTCCAAACGCGAGCAGATGTTGATCCTTGGACTGGTTCTGGTCTCGCTGCCGTTCTACTTCCTGTCGCTCAACCTGCCGAAGGACATCGTCAACCAGGGCATTCAGGGCGTGGGCTTCGAAGGGCCCGACTCGACCCAGTCGTTCCTCGCCTTCGATCTGCCCTTCGGCGAGACGCTGACCGGCGCACGGGTTCCGCTCTTCGAGGGCTTTGAACTGGACCGGACGGGGCTGCTGCTGGCGCTCAGTTTCGCGTTCCTGGCGCTGGTCTTCGTCAACGGCGGGTTCAAATACGCCATCAACACCAGCAAGGGGCGCATGGGCGAACGCATGCTGCGCCGCCTGCGCTACGAGCTGACCGACCGGCTTCTGCGTTTCCCGATCCTGCAGGTGCGCAAGGTCAAGCAGGCCGAGATGGCCACCATGGTCAAGGACGAGGTGGAGCCGCTCGGCGGGTTTATCGGCGATGCCTTCGTCTCCCCGGTATTCCTGGGCGGCCAGGCGCTGACCGCCATGGTCTTCATCATGGTCCAGAGTGTCTGGCTCGGCCTGGTGGCGGCCAGCGTCGTGCTGGTGCAGGCATTCGTCATCCCCAGGCTGCGGGTGCGCATCCTGGAGCTCGGCCGGCGGCGTCAGTTGAGCGCCCGGCAACTGGCCGGGCGCGTGGGCGAGGTCATCGACGGCGCGGTCGAGGTCCACGCCCATGACACCTCGAACCTGGAGCGCGCGGATTTTTCGTCGCGCCTGGGGCGGATCTACGGGATTCGCTACGAGATCTTCCGGCGCAAGTTCTTCGTCAAGTTCCTCAACAACTTCCTGGCCCAGCTCACGCCCTTCGTCTTCTACGCGGGCGGCGGGCTGCTGGTCATTTACGGTCGTCTGGACATCGGCGCCTTGGTTGCGGTGATCGCCGCGTACAAGGATCTGCCCGGCCCGGTCAAGGAACTTATCGATTGGGACCAGCAGCGCAACGACGTTCGGATCAAATACGAGCAGGTCATCGTGCAGTTCCAGCCGAGCGAGATTCTCGATCCCGAACTCCAGGATCCGGACAACGCCGAGGGTCCGGGGCTCTCCGGCGAGATCGTCGCCTCGAGGCTCACGCTGACCGACGAAGGCGACAGCAGGCTGGTCGATTCGGTGAGCTTCACCGCCGGGGTGGGCGAGCACATCGCGATCATCGGCGCCGCCGGCAGCGGCAAGGAGCACCTGGGCCATATGCTCGCCCGTCTGGTCACGCCGACCTCGGGCAGCATCAGGATCGACGGGCGCGACCTGGCGAACCTGCCCCAGGCGGTGACCGGGCGGCGGATCTCGTACGTCGGGCAGGACGCGTACTTCTTCCCGCTGTCGGTACGGGACAACCTGCTTTACGGCCTGAAGCACAGGCCGGTTCGGGAGCCGGCTTACGAGGGCGCGGTCGCGGCCGAGCGGGCGGCCGCGCTCGCCGAAACGCTCCGCGCGGGCAACAGCACGCTCGATCCCGAGGCCGATTGGATCGATTACGCGGCCGCCGGCGCGACGGGTCCGGAGGACATCGGCCGGCGGATCATCGAGGCGCTCGTTCTGGTCGACCTGGAGGACGACGTCTACCGGTTCGGCCTGACCGGCACGATCGACCCGGAGGCCTTGCCGAACGTTGCCCAAGGCATCCTCGAGGCGCGTGCGGCGCTGCCCGAACGCCTGGCCGCCGCCAACGCGCAAAACCTGGTCGTGCGCTTCGATCCGGACCGCTACAACGGCAACGCCACACTGGGCGAAAACCTGTTGTTCGGCACCCCGACCAAGGCGGCGTTCGCGCCCGATGCCTTGGCCGAGAATCCGCTCATCGCCTCGGTGCTCGGCGCGGCCGGGCTGATCGACGACGTTCTCGACATGGGCCTGCGCATCGCCGGAACCATGGTGGAAATCTTCGCCGATCTGCCCGCGGACCACCCGTTCTTCGAACAGTTCAGCTTCATCGACGCGGACGACCTGCCGGATTTCCGCAGCCTGGTGGCGCGCGTCGAGAAAACCGGCCTGGAGGCGTTGGACGAGGCCGGGCGCCTGGCGTTGCGGCGTCTTCCCTTCGGCTATATCGAGGCGCGTCATCGCCTCGGCTTGATCGATGAGTCGATCGAGGCCAAGGCCGTGGCCGCCCGGCGGCGCTTTGCCGAACGATTGGCCGATGCGGACCCCGGGGCGGTGGCGTTTTACCGGCCCGATGCCTACAATGCCGCCGCCTCGCTGCAGGACAACATCCTCTTCGGCCGCCTGGTCTACGGGCAGGCGCAGGCGGAGGAGATCGTTGGCCGGGCCATGACCGAGGTGCTCGACGACCTCGGCCTGCGCAAGACGGTCGTCGAGGCCGGCCTCGACTACCAGGTCGGGATCGGGGGCAGGCGCCTGAGCGCGGCCCAGCGGCAGAAGCTCGGGCTGGCCCGCGCGCTCTTGAAACAGCCCGATCTTTTGATCGTCAACGAGGCCCTGGCGGTGATGGACGAGACGACACAGGCGCGCCTGCTGGCGCGCGTTCTCGAGCATCGCGAGGGCCGCGGCGTGATCTGGACCCTGCAGCGACCGAATTGGGCCGAGCGCTTCGACCGGGTGCTGGTGATGCACGGCGGGCGCCTAGTCGAACAAGGCAGCTTCGCCGAGCTGAACAAGCCGGGCTCGGCGCTCACCGGCATCATGGCGGCGGAGTAGGCGGGGGTCACGGGAGAGCAGTAATGATGAGCATCGATCAGGAAGTCGAAATCTGTCGCAAGATTCCCCTGTTCGCCAGCATCGAACCGGCGAAGCTGAAACTCATGTGCTTCGCCAGCGAACGCCTGACCTATCAGAAAGGACAGGCCCTGTTCGATCAGGGCGGGCTCGGCGATTCCGCCTACATCATCATCGAGGGCACGGCCGATGTGATCGTGCAGACCAAGGAAGGGCCGCTGACCGTGGCCCAGGTCGGCAAGAACGAGATCGTCGGCGAAATCGCCATCCTCTGCGACGTGCCGCGCACCGCCACGGTCATGGCGACCAGCGAGCTCACCGCGCTCAAGGTCACCAAGGACCTGTTTTTCCGCATGGTGACCGATTTCCCGGAGATGGGGGTCGAAATCATGCGGGTCCTGGCCCAACGCTTGGAGCAGACGACCGCGCAGCTCATGGAGGCGCGCGCCGCATCCAATGCTTAGGAAGCGCGGTGCATGAGCCGGTTGGACCTTAGCATCCGCCGCCTCAAGGCGCAGCGCGCCTGTCTCAACTTGGCCGCCGCGTTGATCCGCGACCTGCCCGGCCCGGTCTTCGAGCTGGGCCTCGGCAACGGCCGCAGCTACGATCATCTGCGCGCGGTGCTCCCGGGGCGCGAGATCTTCGCCTTCGACCGGGAAGTGGCGGCGCATCCGGATTGCATTCCGGACGAGACCCGCCTCTACCTCGGCGACCTTTACGACACGTTGCCGCGCGCCGCCGAACGCTTCGGGCGGCGCGTCGCGCTGGTTCACGCCGATGTGGGCTCGGCCGGTCCGGAGCGGGACAAGCGGCTCGCCCGTTTCATCGCGCGCCAACTGCCGGCGGTCCTCTTGGCGGGCGGGGTCGTCGCGGCCGACCGCGACATGGCCTTCGCCGGTGGCCAAGCGATCGCGCTGCCGGAAGGTTTGGAGCCCGGTGTTTACTTCATGTACCGCCTGGACCCTGCGGCCGCGCACCCGGCTGCGCGACCGGCCCCGGATGACGCCGACCGGGGTTCGGCGCCCGGCGCGACCGAGTGAACCGGCGCGACAGGGGGCGAAGTTCGATGAGCCGGCTGGACAGCGTCATCCGCCGCCTCGAGGCGCAGCGCGCGTGCCTCGAACAAGCGGTCGAGCTGGTCCGCGATCTTCCGGGACCGGTTTTCGAACTCGGCTTCGGTCAGGGCCGCACCTACGACCACCTGCGCGAGATCTGTCCCGGTCGGGAGATCTTCGTCTTCGATCGCCAAGTGGCTGCGGATGCGGACTATGGGCCCGACGCGGATCACCTGTTCCTGGGCGACATTCGCGACACCCTGCCTGCCGCCGCGGCCCGTTTCGGGCGCAGCGTGCCGCTCGTCCACAGCGACATCGGCACCGGCGACGCGGCGCGGAATGCGCGAGTGGCGGCCTTTCTCGCCACGCAGCTGCCGGGCCTGCTGCGCCCCGGGGGCCTGGTCGTCGCCGATCAGGACATGGCCTTCCCAAGGGCGGTCGCCGTGGCGCTGCCCGAGGGGGTGGGGCCCGGCCGCTATTTCATGTACCGGGCGGACTGAGTCTGCCGCGCGCGGGGCAATTGCCGTGCGGCGTGCGGGGCGCGCTGTCCGACGGGCACCGGCGCGCCAGCGCTCATGCGAGGTCGAGGATCACCGGCACGTGGTCCGACGGTTGCGCCCAGCCGCGCGTCTCCTTGGCCACCCTGAGGGCGGCGAGCTCCGGGCGCAGCGGCGGGGTGACCAGGACGTGGTCGAGCCGCCAGCCGTAGTTCTTGGCGAAGGCCTGCGGATAACGGTAGCCCCACCAGGTGTAGAGCGGCTCGGGCTCCGGCACGAAATGGCGTGCCGCGTCGATTAGGTCGGCGGCGTCCAGGAGGCGCGCGATGTGTTCGGACTCCACCGGGCTGTGGCCGACGCTCCGCAGCAAGCGCTTGTGGTTCCAGACATCGGCCTCCAGCGGCGCCACGTTCAGGTCGCCGAGCAGGACGGCCCGTCGCCGGCTGAGCTCGGTTTTTGTCGCCCACTCCGCCATTTCGCGCAGGAACCGAAGCTTTTGCGCGAATTTGTCGCTTTGTTGCGGATCCGGAACGTCACCGCCCGCGGGGACATAGAAATTGTGCAGTTCCAGATCCCCGGCCAGGCGGGCGAAGGCATGGCGCCGGTCGTCCCGGCCGCACCAGTTCCGTGCGCCCTCGGCCTCGAAGGGCCGGCGCGAGAGGATCGCCACCCCGTGGTAACCCTTCTGGCCGCGGGTGAGCACGTGCGGATAGCCCATCGCGTCGACCTCGAGGTGCGGAAAATCCTCGTCGGGCGTCTTGATTTCCTGAAGGCAGATGACATCGGGTGCCGCATCGGCGGCAAAACGGGCCAACTGCCCGAGCCGTCGGCGCAGCGAATTCACGTTCCAGGTGGCGAGCCGGAGGGCCATAGACACGTCCTGGGCGGCGCCAGGCGCCGCAGTTCGTTTCGCGGCCGGATCGAAAATGTCCCCGGCGCGGCACCGGGCACGGTCATGCGGATAACGAAACGCGCGGCGCGCCGATCCAGGCGGGCTGGATGAGCCTAGCCCTCGGGTCCCGGTGCCGGCAAGCGGCGCGCCGTCGCACGGCCGCGAGGGCGCCACCTCGGGGTGGCGTCACGGCCGGATCGCCGGGCGATATTCGGCGGAATTCCAGGAAAAACCAAGGCCAAACGAGAGGAACGCCCGGTCGGGGGGGATCCGGGCGTTCCATGCTCATTCGAGCTGCGGAAGGA
This sequence comes from Kiloniellaceae bacterium, assembly GCA_046759925.1. Lineage (GTDB taxonomy): Bacteria > Pseudomonadota > Alphaproteobacteria > Kiloniellales > J153 > JBHIDD01. The sequence goes on along the minus strand of JBHIDD010000136.1, from coordinate 111 downwards.
AGGCAGGGGACATTGCCCTTCCGCATTGGCCAAGTGCCCTTGCGGCCCCGGCCCATAACAGTGAATCTAGTATTAATTTCGCAGGTTGCAATCCTTCCTTTACGTTTGTTC
>JBHIDD010000135.1:0-7235 GCA_046759925.1 Kiloniellaceae bacterium | reverse complement strand
TACAAGAAGGGCAGCGATCCGGACATCGACGAAGCCATCCGGTACCATGCCCAACTCGAGGACTTTCTCGGCCAGGGCAAGTCCGAGCGCGCCGAATTGGCCAGCGGCTACGCCCGGTTGGCGGAAATTCTCGGGGCGCCCCGGCCGCCGGGCCAGCCGGCCGCGGGCGCGGTCCAGGGCGCGGTCGAGCCTCGGGCGCGGACCGGGGAGGCGGCCGCGGGTGCGCCCGGTGCCGAGGCTAGTCGACCATGACGGCCCTCGACAGCCTGGTCCGTGTCCACCGCTGGATCCTCGACGAGAAGCGGCGCAAGCTGGGCGAGTTGCAGGAGCTGGCGGGCAAGCTGAAGGACGACCTGCGGCGCCTGCAGGAAGACCTGGCGAACGAACAGGAGGTCGCGTCCCGCTCTATCGAGGGCACCGTGGCTTTTCCCGCTTTCATCGCCGCGGCGCGCGAGCGCGGCCAGAGGCTGCGGGACTCGATCGCGAGGATGGAACGCGCCATCGAGACGACGCGCGACGAGGTCCAGGCGGCGTTCCAGGAGGCCGAGACGTATAAACTTGCCTCCGACAACCACGCGCGGCGCGAGCGGGACAGGTTGTCCCGGCGCGAACAGGTCGACCTCGACGAACTGGCGGCGAGCAGGTACCGCCGCCGGACCCGCGGCCGGGACTAGAGCGCACAGCGGCGCCCGCCGGCGCGCCGTGCGGTGGTTCGGAATTTGCGCTCGCGGCTCAGGCCACGATGCTGTGGGATGCCGCCGCCGCGGCCTCTTCGATCGGTATGAAGTGCCAGTCGGGCGAGGCCTGGAAACCGATGTTGCCGGTATAGCCCGTGGCGTCGTTGGCGTTACGAAAGATTTCCGTGATATCGTGGCGCATGTCCTCGGGCAGCGGCCGGCGGGTGCGCAGGATCAGGTCGAAGCGTTTATCGCGCACCAGGCCATCGAGCTGCAGATCGCCCAAACGTGACAACTCCACCTCCAGGACGAAACGAGTCGCTTCGTCCGCCTCGCCGCCGCCGGCCGTGCCGCGCCCGTGATGCCTGCGGCGCAGGAACAGGCGAAGCTGATCGAGCCGGCCGCCGTCGAACAGGGGGATTGGGAACAGGCGCCACTCGCCGTCGGCGGGTTCGGTGAATCGGCTCAGCTGGCCAAAGTCTCGTCCCAGGCGGGCCAGGAGCCCCGCGCGCCCCGCGTCCTTCAGGGCCTGCGCCGTTTGACCGCCCAGCCAGCCGCTCAATTGGCCGCCGCTCAGCGCCGCGAGGAAGAACAGTAGACCGGAGGCCAGCTTGGGTCCTGGTTGAGGGATCGCCGGCGGCGCGATTGCCGTCGTCCCGGCGGGTCCGCCCAGCGACTGCAAGACCCGGACCGCCTCCTCGAGGGCCGGCCACGAGCGGGCCAGGGCTTTCGGCGCCGCGCGCCTGTCCGGCGTCGCCGCGGACGCCGGCTGTTGCAGGGCCCCGGCGGGGAGCCCCAGTACGATGCGGCTGCCCGCAGGTAGCTGTGCCTGAACGTCGAGAGTCATAGTGCCGAGCGGGGTCTGGAGGACCGGCTGGCCACCGTTGGTGGTCGCCGTGACCCGGCCGGGGAGCTGAAAAGCCGCACCGGACGCTTCGGGGTTGGTTGCGCCAATGGGCGGTTGCGCCACGGCCGCGCGCCCCGGTTGGCCCCGGACCGCGGGTACCGGCTGACCCGGGGCCGCGGGCATCGCTTGCCCTGCGGCGCCGGCCGGTTGAATGGACGGGGTCTTTGCCTGTCCCGAGGCGACCATCGGCCGGCCTCCGGGGCCGGCGCCGGGGTGGGCTGCGGTGGCGCCTGCCTGGAGCGCGCCGCCGCCCGGCGGCGCGGCCGCGGACTGGCCGGAGGCGGCCGCTGAAGCGCTTGGGGCGGCTGCTGGCGCGCCCGTGGCGGGTCCCGGTGGCGAAGCCCGCGCGACCGATGACGGGCCGGTCACTGGGCGTGACAGGCCGGCATAGGCGGTTGCCGGCGGGCCGGCAGACCCCGGCGGGTTGGCCGGCCGGACCGGGGCGGGCGTGCCGGCCGGCGGCGTCGTGGCAGGGGTCGCGGCCTGCCGCATCGCGCCTTGTCCGGCCGCTTGCCCTTGTCGCCCCGTCCCGAGTCTCCCTGAGCCTTGTGTCCCTTTCCCTTGCGCCCCCTGAACGTCCGACCCTTGACCTTGCGGCCCTTGGCCTTGCGCTGCGGGGGAATCGACCCTGAGGATCCGGAGCCGAAGCTCGCTGCCGGGGGCGAGCCTGGGAAGTTCAGCCGGGCGATCGGCTCCGCCCCCCGGCGCGGCGCCGGCCGTGTTGCCGGGCCCGGTCGCAGGCGTCTGGAGGACCGCCTTGACCGTCTGCCCCAAGGTCAGAACGTCCGGCGGCCCGGCGAAGCCACTCCTGGGCGCTGGCGCGCCGGCGGCGCCGGGGACGACGGCCGGCGGGCCCGGCTGCGCCCCGCGGTCCGGTGCGCCGGCCGTCTGTGTTTGGCTCTGCATGATCAGGATGTGCAGCTGTGCGCCGCTGCTGCGGATTTGCAGCGTGACCTCGCTGCCCACGGCGAGCTGGGCCTTGGTCGCGACCGCCAGGGTTCCGAGTTCGGTGCGGACCAATACGTGGCCCCTGCCGTCCTGGCCGACGACCACGCCGCGCACAGTTGTGCCGGCGGAAAGCTGCGCGATCTCCGGCGGTGGGTTGGGGATCGTCCCGAGCACGCCGCTGGGCGCGGTCGCCTGGGCCGCCGCGCGGAACAGGGAGGACGGCCGGACCGGGGCGCTCATGCTTGCTCCAGTAGAGACCGCGCCAGGGCCTCGACGTCGCCGGCGGCGGGCGCATTGGGATAGCGGGTCAGGAACGGGGTCTGGTAGCGGATCGCCTCCTTGACCCTGTGGTCGCTTCGCACGACGCCGGCCAGCGGCGGGCTGACCTTGAGGAACGACTGGCAGGCCTTGCGCAGCGTGCCATAGGTTCGTTCGCCTGCCCTTTCGGAGGCCGCCAGGTTGACCACGATCCGCAGGTCCGCCTTTGGCTTCCGATGCAGCGACAACTTGATGAAGGCATAGGCATCCGTCATCGCGGTCGGCTCATCGGTCGTGACCACCAGGCAGGTCCGCACTTGGGCGGCCAAGTGCCGCACGGTGCGCTCGACGCCGGCGCCGAGGTCGAGGACCACGCGGTCGTAGGCCGGTGCCACTTCGAAAAGGCCCGAGATCAAGCGACCAAGCCGTTCGGTGGGTAGGCTGGCCAGGCTGCCCGCGCCGGAGCGCCCGGCGATCACGTCGAAGCCGCCGTCGGCACAGGTAAGCCTGGCCTCGTCGAGCGGGTAGCGGCCGGCCAGCATGCCGCCCAGGTCCTTCTGCGGCGCCAGCCCCAGCTGGATGTCGACGTTGGCAAGCCCCAGGTCGCCGTCGAACAGGAGCGTCTTGCAGCCGGCCTGCGCCAGGGCCTGGCTTAGGGTGATCGACAGCCACGTCTTGCCGACCCCGCCTTTGCCCGAAGCAATGGCGATCGTGTTGCCCAAGTTGGCCGGCACCGCCGGTGCTTTGAGAGCTTCTGCCATCAGACCGTTCCCGTGACGAAGGCGGACTGCTCGGATGCCGATGGCGCGGGCAGCAGCAGCCGCGCGAGTGAAACTGGATTGAGCGGCAGGAGGCCGTCGGCGATGCCGGGGGACAAGCTGGCCGCCATAAGGGCGATCGGCCCGGCCCGCGCCGCGCTCAGGACGCCGCCCAGGCGGCGTGCCGCATCGAGCCGGGTGGCGACCATACGTGCCGCACCGACCCGGGCCAACGCGACCGCCGTCTCGGCGGTTTCGGCCGAATCGCCACCGGCGGGCAGGACCAGGACCGGCGCCGCCTCGGCCGCCCTGGCGGCCCGGGACATGTGGTCCAGGTCATCGTCATCGAAGGGGTTCACGCCGAGCGTGTCGATGACCACCAGGTGGTCCTCCGGGCAGGCTGCGACGGCGGCGGCCAGGGCTTCCGGGTCGTCCGCCTGGTCGAGCCGGGCGTTCAGCGCCTTGGCGAAGGCGCCGACCTGCGCCAGACCGCCGGCCTTGACCGTATCCATAGTGATGAGGCTGGTTTTATGCCCGGCCAGCCGCGCCCGGACGCAGAGCTTGGCCGCCGTTGCCGTCTTGCCGGCGCCGGGCGGCCCGACCAGCATGAGCGGCCGCCCCTCCGGTCCGTGAGGCAAGGGGCGAAAGGCGAATTCGGCGTCGATTGCGCCGGCCAGCGCCATGGTCCAGTCGCCGGACGGCAGCGCCGCGGCGTTGCCGATCAGGCGATCGAAGAGACCGGGCGGCACCCGGTGAAACTTGAGCGCCTCGGAAATTTCGTCAATCGACTGAACACCGTCGAGGCTTGGCTCGAAGTCGAACGCGTCGAGCGGGCGGTCCTCCAAAGCGGCGGTGACCCGCACGCCTTGGCCGTCTTCCTGGGCCTGGGTCGAGAGAATGACGGCGTCCGGCCCAAACGCATCGCGAACCCGCGTCATGGCCTCCGGCAGCGTCTTTGCGGTGAAGCCCTTCAGGCGCATGATCGCCTCACGGGCGTGCGCGGCGCATCGCTAGATCTGCCCCAAGGTCTTGAGCTGGGCCTTGGGGTGGACCTCGTTCTGCGATATCACCACGGTGGTCGGCCGGAATCGTTCGACGATGGAGCGTACATAGGGCCTGATCGCGGGGCTGGTCAGCAGTATCGGGGCCTCGCCCATCATGGCGTGACGCTCGAACGTCGTGCGCACGATCTTGATGAACTCCTGCAGCTTGGACGGCGCCATGGATAACTGCCTGTCGTCTCCGTCGCCGACGATGGCCTCGGCGAAGTCCTGCTCCCATTGCGGCGAGAGCGTGACCATGGGGATGACGCCCTGTTCGTTGACCTGGGCGTTGGAGATCTGCCGTGCCAGCCGGGCGCGGACGTGTTCGGTAATCGCGGTGATGTTGCGGGTGTGGCCACAGGCCTCGGAGACGCCCTCCAGGATGGTCGGCAGATCGCGGACCGAGACGCGTTCGTCGAGCAGGTTCTGCAGGACCCGTTGCAGGCCGCCGACCGAGATCTGGTTGGGAATCAAGTCGGCGATCAGCTTTTGCTGTTCGCCGTCCAGCTCGTCGAGCAGCTTCTGGGTCTCGGCGTAGGACAGCAGCTCGGCCATGTTGTCCTTGACCACCTCGGTCAGGTGCGTGGTGATGACGGTCGGCGGGTCGACCACGGTATAACCCCGGAACAACGCCTCCTCGCGGGCACCGCTTTCGATCCACATGGCGGGGAGGCCGAAGGTCGGTTCGGTCGTCTCTTCCCCGGCCAGCGGGATCTTTTCCCCACGCGGGTCCATGACCAGCAGCATGTTCGGACGCAGCTCGCCGCGCCCGGCCTCGATCTCCTTGACTCGGATGACGTAGGTGTTGGCCGGGAGCTGAAGGTTGTCCTGGATCCGCACCGAGGGCAGGACGAAGCCCATCTCCTGCGCCAACTGGCGGCGCAACGCCTTGATCTGATCGGTCAGGCGCTGACCGCCCTGGTCGTTGATCATCGGCAGCAGGCCGTAGCCCAACTCGAGCCGGAGGTTGTCGATCTGCAAGGCGTCGCTGATCAGATCCTCGGCGACGGGGGCCGTCTCGGGGCCGGCCTGGTCCCCTTCGCCCTCGGCGGCCGCGGCCGCGTCCGCCCGCTTGGTTGACGACCAGGCAAGCCCGCCGGCCAGGCCGGAGAGCAGCAGGAACGGCACGGCCGGAATGCCGGGCAAGAGCGCCAGCGACAACATCAGGAAGGACGACAGGCCGAGCGCCCGCGGATAGCCGCCGAGCTGACCGAACAATGCCTTGTCGGCCGACCCGATTGTGGCCGATTTGGATACCAGCAGGCCGGCCGCGGTCGAGACGACGATCGCCGGGACCTGGGTGACCAAGCCGTCACCGACCGTGAGCAGGGTATAGACGTGGCTTGCCTGTTCGAAATTCAGGTCCTGCTGGGCGACGCCGATGATCATGCCGCCGACGATATTGATGAAGGTGATGAGCAAACCCGCGATGGCATCGCCCCGAACGAACTTTGCGGCACCGTCCATGGCGCCGAAGAAGTTGCTCTCGTCCTCGAGCATCTTGCGCCGGTTGCGCGCCTCGTTCTCGTCGATCAAGCCGGCCGAGAGGTCGGCGTCGATCGCCATCTGCTTGCCGGGCATCGCGTCCAGGCTGAAACGGGCCGAGACCTCGGCGATTCGTCCAGAACCCTTTGTAATCACTATGAAATTCACGATCACCAGGATGCCGAAGACGATGATCCCGATCACGAAGTTGCCGCTCATCACGAAGTTGCCGAAGGCCTGGATCACCTGGCCGGCGGCATCGGAGCCCAAGTGGCCGTCGGCCAGGATCAGGCGTGTCGAGGCCAGGTTGAGGGCGAGCCGCATCATCGTGGCGATGAGCAGGACCGTTGGGAAGGAGCTGAAATCGAGCGGCCGGCTGATGAACAGCACGGTCATGAGGATGAGGACCGAAAAGGTCATCGACACCGCGAGCGAGATGTCGAGCATCCAGCTCGGCATCGGCAGGATGAGGACGACCAGGATGCAGGCGATGCCGAGCGCCAGCGCCACGTCGCCGCGCCGGAGCGATTCGAGCGTGCGGCGTAGAATGGAGCCCTCGGCAAACGCGCTTCGGGCGGCCGCATCGCCGCTTTTCGATACGCTGGTGTCTGTCATCGCCTAAGGATTTCCCCGACCGGGCGCCGACCACGGCTTCATGCCGATGATCGCTCCGCTTCCCGGGGCATGGGGATGGAACGGCCGTCCTGGCTGTATTGTTTCAACTTGTTCCGCAGCGTTCGGATGGAGATTCCGAGGATGTTCGCGGCGTGCGTCCGATTGCCGAGGCAATGCTCGAGGGTACCCAGAATCAGGTCGCGCTCGACATCGGCCACCGTGTGGCCGACCAAATTTCGCGCCCCGGCCGCCACCGAGGCGCGCGACTGCGCCACCGCGGCCGACACGGCATCGTCGTCCGGCGGCGTCGCCCCGCCGTCGACGGGCGTCAAGGCCGCGCCGGGCAGAAGGATCGACTGTGCGGTGATCCGGCTGTCCTGCCCCAAAATGACCGCGCGATGCATGGCGTTTTCGAGTTCGCGCACGTTGCCGCGCCAGTGGTGCCGGCGCAGCAGCGCGCGCGCCTCGGCGGAGAGGATGGGGACCGGGACGCCGTTGGCCTCGGCGTATTTCGCCACGAAATGCTCGGCGAGCACCTCGATGT
>JBHIDD010000134.1:0-7235 GCA_046759925.1 Kiloniellaceae bacterium | reverse complement strand
GATAGCCGAGCAGCCACAGCGAGAACGCGGCGATCGTATGGCCGCACACGCATGGGTCGTGCCCGCCGAACCGGAACGTCTGGGCGTGGTGCACTGACGCGTCGTAGAGCGCGATGCCCCGTTCCGTGTGCTCCCGGCACGCGGCGAACTCGCCAAAATAGAATTGCGTCGCCCACTGCGCGTGATGCGCCTGAAGGATGAGCGCGGGGTCGTTCTGGCGTTGCGCCAAGCCGGACAGCTCCTCTGCCAGCTCGCGCGCGGTTTGATACTCGACTTTCGTGCGCTGAAATCTCCACAGGCCCCATAGCGCTGCGCAGTGGTCCGCCGGCTCTCCGACTTGCCGGCATAGCTCGCGCGCCCGCGTGTAGGCGCGCCCCACCTCGGACGAGCCGGCCCCTTTGATCGACACAAGGCCCACGCCGAGACCAAGCTGGAGCGTGAGTTCCCGCTGCGAACGATCCGGTGTATCGGGGAGGCTCCCGAGGAGTTCCAATCCCTTGGTCAGGTGCGCGACCGCTTCCGAATTGGCGGAACGCTCGATGGCGCGTTGTCCGGCCTGTTGCCAATATCCGACGGCCTGCTCAGTGAGGCCCGCCTCCGTGTAGTGATGGGCTAGCCGTTCGAGCTGCTCGGCCAAGCGTCCGGCAAACGGCGTCTCGATGGCCCGCGCGATGGCCTGGTGCAGTGTACGCCGCCGCTCATGCAGCAAGCTGCCATAAGCGACTTCGTGAGTGAGCGCGTGCTTGAAGGTGTACTCGGGGTCGGGGAACAGGCGCGTCTCGTACATGAACTCGGCCGCTTGCAGGCTGGCCAGGCCGCGACGCAGGTCGTCCTCGGGGGTCTCCGCGATGGCTCGGAGCAAGCCGTACGGCACGTCTTTGCCGATGACCGCCGCCATTTGCAGAAGCCGCTTGTCCTCGGCCGACAACCGATCGATCCGCGCGGCGAGTACCCCCTGAACCGTCGCCGGCACCTCCACCTGCTTGACGTCCGCCGCCACCTGGTAGGCGCCCGACACACCGGTGAGCGCCCCGGTTTCGACGAGCGTGCGCACGCTTTCCTCGAGGAAGAACGGGTTGCCTTCGGTGCGGGCGATCAACAGCCGCTTGAGCGTCGCGAGCCTGGGCGCCTCGCCCAATAGGTTTGCGAGAAGCTCTTCGGCGCTTTCCGCGGGCAGCGGATCCATGCGCTGTTGGGTATAGTAAGTCTTGCTGCCCCACCCGTGGCGGTACTCGGGACGGTAGTTGGCGAGCAGCAGGATGCGCGCCGTCGGCAAGCCTTCGACCAGGCTGTCGAGAAACACTTGGGTTTCGCTGTCGATCCAGTGAAGGTCCTCGAACACCATGACCACGGGCTGCACACGGCTCTCCCTGAGCAGCAGACCTTTGACCGCGTCCAGCCTCCGGCGCCGGCGCTGAGACGGATCGAGCGCTTCCCACGCCGCGTCGTTCACCGGGATGTCGAGCAAGGCGAGGAATGGCGCAAGCAGCGGCTTGAACGTCTCGTCGAGCGTGAGCAGCTTGCCGGTGACCTTCTCGCGAATCCCCCGGGCGTCGTCGCGATCCTCGATCCGGAAGTAATCCTTGAGCAGGTCGATGATGGGAAGATAGGCCGTCGCCTTGCCATAGGAGACCGAGCCGCTTTCCAGGACGAGCCACCCTTGGGTCCGGTGGGAACGGGTGAACTCGTAGAACAGGCGGGACTTGCCGACTCCGGCCTCGCCGACCACGGCAAAGATCTGGCCGTGGCCCTGCCCCGCGCTGGCGAGCGCCCGGTTGAGCGCCTGGAGCTCGGTTTGCCGCCCGACGAAGCGGGTCAGGCCCCGGGCGACCGCCGCCTGGAAGCGCGTACGTGTGGGCGTGGCGGCGCTCACCTCGAACGCCTCGACCGGGTCCGTCAGCCCCTTGACCGGGATCGGCCCCAGAGGCTTGACTTGCACGAAACCTTCTGCAAGTCGCAGCGTGTCGGCGGTTATCCGGACTGTGCCGGGAATCGCGAGCTGCTCCATGCGGGCGGCCAGATGGGTCGTCTGGCCTATGGCATCGTAGTCCATGGTGAGGTCGTTGCCGATCGCCCGCACCACGACCTCCCCGGAGTTGAGGCCGATCCGGACCTGCACCTCGATCCCCCGTTCCCGGCGCACCTGGTCGGCCGTGTGGCGAATCGCCTCCTGCATGGCCAACGCCGCGAAGCAGGCCCGCACGGCGTGGTCCTCGTGGGCGAGCGGCGCACCGAACAGCGCCATGACGCCGTCGCCTAGGACCTTGTTGACCGTTCCCTCGTAGCGGTGGACGGCCTCCATCATCGTCCGAATCACGCGGTCCAGAAGGGTCTGGCTCTGCTCGGGATCGCTTGCCTCGATCAGCTCGAGCGAGCCCCTCATGTCGGCGAACAGCACCGTGACCTGCTTGCGCTCGCCTGCCACGGAGCTGCGGGTGCTAAGAATTCGCTCCGCGAGGTGCTTCGGCGTGTAGGCGTCCGGCGCGGCGAACTTCGGCGGTGCCCGGGCCCGACCCAACGCCGCGCCGCAGCCGCCGCAGAATTTTTCGCCCGGCTCGTTGGAAAAGCCGCAGTCGGGGCAGGTGACCGCCAGGGGCGCCCCGCATGCCGCGCAGAAGCGCCGCCCTTCGCGGTTCTCGGCTTGGCACCGGGGACACTGCATGCCCGGCCCTCCCTTCGCCGGAAAGCCGGCGTCACGGACATTCGACGAGCCATGCTAACCCCGGCGGCGTGCCGCCCTCAAGGGCGCCGGGTTTTCCGGCGCCGTCTCAGCCCAGATAGCGCGCCGCGAGATGGGCCTTGAAGACCGCCGGGTCGAGCGGCCTGCCGGTGGCTTGCTCCAGCAGCTCGTCGGCCGAACAGGACGAGCCCAAGGCGTGCACGTGCCGGCCCAGCCAGCCCGTCAGCGGGCCGAAGTCGCCCTCTTGGATCGCCGCGGGAATTTCCGGCACCGCCGCCTTGGCGGCGGCGAACAGCTGGGCGGCGGCGATCGCGCCGAGGGTATAGGTCGGAAAGTACGCCCAGGCGCCGTCGTACCAATGGATATCCTGCAGGCAGCCGAGCCGGTCGTCCGGCGGGGTAATGCCGAGCAGCGCCGCCATCCCGGCGTTCCAGGCCGCCGGCAGGTCGTCGGCCGCCAGCTCGCCGGCGATCAGTTGCTTCTCGAGCCGGTAGCGCAGGATGATGTGCGCCGGATAGGTGACCTCGTCGGCATCGACCCGGATCAAGCCGGGCTCGACCCGGTTGGCGAGCCGCATCAGGTTCTCGGCCCGCCAGGCCGGCCCGTCGCCGGCGAAGGCCTCGCGCGCCAAGGGCGCCATGAAGCCGATGAATTCGGCGCTGCGGCAAGCCTGCATCTCGATGAGCAACGACTGGCTTTCGTGCATCGCCATGCCGGGCGCCGCGCCGACCGGCTGCAGGCGCCAGGCGCGCGGCAGGCCGCGCTCGTATAGGGCATGGCCGGTCTCGTGGAGGACGCCCATGAGGGCCTTCAGGAAGTCGTCCTCGTCGTAGCGCGTCGTGATCCGCACGTCGTCCGGCACGCCGCCGCAAAAGGGGTGCAGGCTGGTATCGAGCCGCCCGTGCTCGAAGTCGAAGCCGATGGCCTGCATGAGGCGGCGGGCGAGCGCCTCCTGAGCCGCCCGCGGAAACGGCCCGGCAAGCGGCAGGGCCGCCGGTTCCTTCGCCTGGCGGTCCAGCACCCGGGCGAGGAAATCCGGCAGGAAGCCCGCCAGATCGTCGAAGATCTCGTCGATCCGCGCCGCGGCGTAGCCCGGTTCGTATTCGTCCAACAGCGCATCGTAGGGTGAACGGCCGAGCGCCTGCGCCTTGGCCGCGCCGGCCTGGCGGACGAGGCCCAGAAGCTCCCTCATGGCCGGCAGCACGGCGGCGAAGTCGTTTTCCGGCCGCGCGCTTCGCCAGATCATCTCGCAGCGGCTCCCCGCCTTGGCCAGCGCCGCCACGAGATCCGCCTCGAGCGCGGTGGCGTGCAGCCGGCGCCGGCGCATCTCGCGCAGGTTGGCGCGGGCCCACGGCTCGAGAGCCCCGGCCTGCCGCTCGGCGTCGTCGAAGAGCTCGGCCAGCGCCGGATCACTCAGGATCTCGTGGCAGGTGACCTCGAGCGCGGCGATCTGCTCGCTGCGCGCCTCGGCGCCGCCCGGCGGCATCACGGTCGCGGTGTCCCAGCGCAGGACGCGGGCCGCCTCGCGCAGCGCGCTCAAACGCCGGAAGCGCTCTTCCAAAGCCTTATACATAGCGTAATTCCGGCGGGCACTCTCCCGGGGCTAAGACGCGGGGTCGCAAATGAACGCCCGAAGGGCCTATCAGAGGAGCGTGACCATGGTCGAGTATGTGGGTTTCGACGTCTCGAAGGAAGGGACCGCTTTTTGCGTCAAGGATGCGGCTGGCGCGATCTTGGCGCGTGGCAAGGTGGCGACGGATCCGCAAGCGTTGTTCGCGGCGCTGCGGGACCATTGGCTTTGTCCGGAACGGATCGTGATGGAGACGGGCACGCCGTCGGGCTGGCTGGCGCGCGAGCTGCGCGGCCTGGGACTTCCGGTGGCGTGTATCGACGCCCGCCAGGCCCTTCCGGGTGCGGCGGCCGACGCCATGTTGGAGAAGGGCAAGGTGAAGGGCTCTGCGGGGTTCGAACGGACCGCGAAGGCGGCTGAAGCGGTTCCGAGAAAGGAGCGGCCGGCGCCGCCGCTGCAATAGTGGGGACGGCCTTTCCCTTAGCACGAGAACGGAAAGCCATGTATGGGCGAGCCCCGGTCCGCATCGCCGCGACGTGCCGCCGGCCGGGCTTGGGCGGCGGGGACTCAGGGGCCGTCCGTTCACGGACAAGGACTCCGGCAGAAAGTCCGGTAAAGTCAGCGCGACATGAGACGGATCCCCATCGCGATCGCCCTGTGTTTGGCCGCCTTCGGCGCATTTCACGGCAGTGCGGCCGAGGGCCAGCCTGTTCCGCCTTGCGCGGGCCCAGCCCATCCGTCCTATCCACCCTTCGACGGATCCCCGAACATAGGGATTTGGTATGCGGCCGACTTGGGCGACGAATGGACGCCACCGGCATGCCTGGGCTGGGAGTCCGAGACGCCGGACCTGGTTCTGGCCGTCGCCGGTTCCTTTTACCACGCCTCGGGACTGCGGGGCCTCCTGGAGCGGGTCGCAGCGATATCGGCGCTGGAGACGGTTCGATACTGGTCGGTAACGCGAAAGCGGTGGCGCGCGCTCGTCACGGAAGCCTACGCCCTCGAAGGCCCCGACCGCAGGCGCCGGCGCCCCGACTTTTCGGTGGATGAGTTGCAGCCGGGCCATGACCTCTATTTCTGGCAGGAGGTGAACACCCCAGCCTCAACAGGCACGTATCGGCTACGCATCCGAGAGCGGTCGCCACGCCGGCTCGTACTGGAGCTCGAAAACGTCGAGGCGATGGACTTCCTGGCGCTCTACGCGCTCGCGCCGGGTCAATACCGGACCTTGTTTTTCCTCGATCAGGACACAGGGAGTGTGTGGCGATACTACAGCCTAACCCGCATCGGTGCCGCCGTGGGTCCCTTGGCCCGGACTCGGGAAGCGTCCTACGTCAACCGCGCCGTGGCCATATACCGGCACTTCGCGGGACTGCCGACCGATCAAGAACCGCCCGCAGCACCTTAGTCGCCATGGCCAAGTGAGCTCTTGCGCGGGAGTGCCAGGGCTTCCAGGGTCCGCGCCCGGCGCGCTCCGGGCCAGCCGTGAACGCCGGATGCCTGCCGGCTCGGCACGCCGGTTGGCAAATCGGGAGCCCGTCCTAACCGCCGTATCGCGGCTCGGGCAGCCCTTTGACGCCTGGGTCGATCGCGAACACGCCGCCCGCCAGCGGCTCTTCCATGAGCGCCGCCTCGGTGAGCATTTCCCTGATCGATGTCACGTAGAGGACGTCCAGGTTCTCGCCGCCGAAGGCGCACATGCTCGGAAATGTAACGGGAAGCTTGATCACCCTGTCGACTTTCCCGTCCGGCCCGTATCGGGTGAGGCGCCCGCCGCCGACGCCGGCGCTCCAGTAGAAACCTTCGGCGTCGACCGCGGCGCCATCCGGTCGGCCCTCCTTCGGATCCACCCTGGCGAACACCCGGCGGTTACCGGGCTCTCCGCTCGCGAGATCGAAATCATAGGCCCAGATGGTATTCTGCCGGGAATCCGAGTGATACATGATGCGGCCATCCGGGCTCCAGGCCAGACCGTTGGATATGATCAGGTTATCCACCATCTTGTGATGGCCGCGGTCCCGATCGACCCGGTAGAGGGCGGCGATGCGCCGGGACTTCTGCAGGTCCATGGCGCCCACCCAGAAGCGCCCGGCAGGGTCGCACTTGCCGTCGTTGAGGCGGGTTTGCGCCCGGTCGGAAATAGCTTCCGCGATGGTCTCCATGGCCATGGTTTCCAGATCGACCGAGTAGAGGCCGGCGCCGATGGCGACGATCAGGCCGCCGCGCTCGCGGAGCGCGAACGACCCGACCACATCCGGGAAGGTCCATGTCCGGTTTTCGCCCGTGGCCGGATCGAGCCGGTGAATCGCCCGGTTAGAGATATCGACCCAATAGAGAACCTTCTCCTCGCCGCACCACACCGGGCATTCGCCCAAGGCAGCCTTCGCGTCCAGGATACACGCGAGCTCCGTCATCGACCCTCCTCCCGTTCATGCTCAGGATAGAAATTTCGCGCGGTGGGAGGAATACCACCCGGGACCGGCGGGCGACCCAAGCCACCGGAGCTGCTCCAGTTTGCGAACCGTTCGGTTCAGGAACGTGCTTTAGTCCCGTCATCGGGCCTCTCACCATGCGCGCCACGCCGGCGAATGACAAATCCGGGCCCGGCGGCAAGCGGGATCAATCGCCGCGCTTTCACCCCCGTCTCCGCCTCCTTTGCAGGACAACGCGTTGAGCTTTCCGTTTACCGCAGGGCGACCTGCCCGGTCACGTTGCCGGCCCGGCCTGCGGCAAGGGCGGCATCCTGAACGGACACACGGACTCGTAGGCGCGGCTCGCCTTGAGCACGAGGTCCTCGCGATAACGCGGCCCGACGATCTGCATGGCGACCGGGAGGCCTTCGCCGGTCAGGCCGCAAGGAACGCAGGCGGCCGGCTGTTGCGTGAAGTTGAATGGATAGGTGAACGGACTCCAGTCCAGCCAGCGCCGCATGCCGGCCTTCGGCGGACAATCGACACCCCCCGCGAATGCCGCAAGCGGCCGGTG
>JBHIDD010000133.1:0-7293 GCA_046759925.1 Kiloniellaceae bacterium | reverse complement strand
CGCTGTCGCTGCTGCAGGCGACGCTGACGCTGCCCGGCATCGCCGGCATCGTGCTGACCATCGGCATGGCGGTGGACGCCAACGTGCTGATCTTCGAGCGGATCCGCGAGGAGATCCGGGCCGGCCGCGGGCCGGTCACCGCGATCGACGCCGGCTATCGCCGGGCGCTCATCACGATCATCGATTCCAACGTGACGACACTGATCGCGGCGCTGCTGCTGCTTGTTTTCGGCACCGGGCCGGTGCGCGGCTTCGCGGTGACCCTTTCGGTCGGCCTGGCGACCTCGATGTTCACGGCGATCATGCTGGCCCGCCTCCTGATGGTCACCTGGTTGCGGCGGCGGCGGCCGCCGGCCCTGGCGATATGAGGCGCGGACCATGGCCTTGATCCAAAGGGTTCCGGTCGCCCCCGCGCTCAACCTCATGGGCCGGCGCAACCAGTTCCTCGCCTTTTCCGCCTTTCTCGTCCTGGCCGCGCTCGCCGTTTTCGCCGTGCAGGGGCTCAACCTGGGGGTCGACTTCCGCGGCGGCATCCTGATCGAAATCCGCACCGACGGGCCGGCCGACCTCGCCGATCTGCGCCGCCGCCTGGGCCGGCTCGGGCTGGGCGAGGTGACGCTGCAGGAATTCGGCGTCGAGACCGACGTGCTGATCAACGTTCGGCGCCAGGAAGGCGACGAAAAGGCGCAGATCGCCGCCATCGAAACGGTCAAGCAGGAGCTCGGCGCAACCGTCGTCGAGTACCGCCGCACCGAATTCGTCGGGCCCAAGGTCGGCGGCGAGCTGAAGCGGGCCGGCGCGCTCGCCACCGGCCTGGCCCTTCTGGGCATCGGCGTCTACATCTGGTTCCGGTTCGAGTGGCAGTACGCGTTGGCCGCGCTGGTCGCGCTGGTCCACGACGTGATCGCCACCATCGGATTCTTCGCGCTCATCCAGCTCGAGTTCAATCTGGCGACGCTCGCCGCGGTGCTGACGATCGCCGGCTATTCGATCAACGATACGGTGGTCATCTTCGACCGGGTGCGCGAGACCCTGCGCAAGTACAAGAAGCTGCCCATGTTCGAGCTGCTCGACATGTCGATCAACCGGACGCTTTCGCGCACCTTGCTGACCAGCCTGACCACGCTGCTCGCGCTCTTCGCGCTGTTCCTCTTCGGCGGCGAGGTGATCCGGGGCTTTTCCGTGGGCCTGATCTGGGGCGTGGTGATCGGCACCTATTCCTCCATCGGGCTCGCCGTGCCGCTGCTCAGTTTCATGAACCTGCGCGGCGCCCTGGTCGAACCGGAGGGCGAGGAAACGGAGGGCGGCAAGGCAACGCAGAAGGCAACCTGAGGGGCGATGGACATCACCCCCGCGAGTCCCGCCGGCCGGCAGATCGTCGAGAGCTATGGGCAGCGGCGCTTCCGGGTCAGCGGGACCCTCTATGAAGGCTCGGTCCTCGTGTTCCCCGAACGCACGCTGGCCTGGACGGTCGGCCGTATCGAGGAGCTGACCTTGGAAAGTCTGGATCCGCTCCTCGATGCCGCCGGGGAACTGGAACTGCTGCTGATCGGCTGCGGTCCGCGGATGGCGCAAGTCCCGGGCGCGCTGCGCGAAGGCCTGCGGGCGCGCGGCCTGGTCGTCGAGCCGATGGACACCGGCGCCGCCTGCCGTACCTACAACGTCCTGGTGTCCGAGGACCGCCGGATCGCCGCGGCGCTCATCGCCGTCGCGTGACCCCCGCGCCACCGCAGCAAAAGGAACGGGGCCGACCCGGCCCCGTTTCCACGACGCGGCGGCTGCCCTGTGCCTGTGCTCAGTAAAGGTTCTGCGCCGCGGACATGGCGAAGAGCATGGGGATCGACAGCAGCGTGTTGGTCCGCGAGAACAGCATGGCGATGCGCGCCGCCTTGGTCTTTTCCTCGGCCGCCGCTTCGACCATTCCGAGCGCCTTCCTTTGGTTCGGCCAGATGACGAACCAGACGTTGAACCACATGATCGCGCCCAGCCACATGCCGATGCCGATGGCGGTGTGCTGCGCCACGTAAGCCTCGCCGAGGTTTCCCAGGCCGAGGATGATCGCCTCACCGAGGTAACCGTTCATCCAGGCCAGGATCAGCCCGGTGATGATGGTCGCCATCGCGCCCCAGCGAAACCAGAACAACGCCGCCGGCGCGATCACCTTGGCGACCGCGGGCTTCTGCTCGTCCGGGATCTTCGGCATGCTGGGGATCTGGACGAAATTGAAGTACCACAAGAGCCCGATCCACATGACGCCGCTTACGACGTGAAGCCAGCGGAAAAAGAACGGACCGAAGTCGGCCCCCGAATAGCCCTGGGTGAAATAGTAGAGGATGAAGAGGAGGGCCGCGAGGATGACTCCCGCGGTTACGGTCCTCGTCAACGAGGTTAGCATCTCAGCCATTGTTCGACCCTTCCCGAGAGTTGGATGATTCCCCACAATACCACATGATATTGTGGTTTCCATCCCATTTGGACCCTACTTGTAGTAGGTCAAACGACCTCCTCGAAGCCCATCCCCTCGCCCGGCCGCGCCGGGCGCGAAAGCCGAACCGGACAGTAAATGATCATACCCGCGCTTGCCAAGAGACCGCGCGGCGTTTGGCGGCGGTCGGTATTACCCTATAGTCGATTGCCGCCGGCCGATCCAATCGCATCGCCCGTTCCATGGCCGCAACCGGATTGTCTTACTGCGCCCAGCAAGTCAGGCGCTTCGATCACGACCGGTATCTGACCTGCCTCTTTGCGCCGGCCGCGCGGCGGGAACAGCTTTTCGCCCTCTATGCCTTCAACCTCGAGGTCGCCAAGACCGCCGAGCTGGTCAGCGAGGCCATGCTGGGCCGGGTCCGCCTGCAATGGTGGCGCGAGGCGCTCGAGGGCATCTATACGGCCCGGACGGCCGGGCACGAGGTCCTTGAGCCGCTCGTCGAGGCGGTCCGGCGGCACGGCCTGAGCCGCGTCCATTTCGACCGCCTGATCGACGCCCGCGAGTTCGATCTCGACGGCGCGGCGCCGGAGACTTTGGCCGCGCTCGAGCACTACGCCGAGGGCACCTCGGCGAGCCGCGTGCTTCTCGCGCTCGAGGTCCTGGGTGCGCAAGGGCCGGCAGCCGCGGCCGCGGGCCGCCACGTCGGCATCGCCTTCGCGCTCGCCGGGCTGTTGCGCGCGGTGCCGTTCGACGCCGGTCGGAAGCGCCTCTACCTGCCGCAGGATCTGGTCCGGAAGAGCGGCCTTCGGATCGGCGAGCTTTTCGAGCTGCGGTCATCGGCGGCGCTCAACCGCATTGCCGAGGCGATCGCCGCGCGCGCGTCCCGACACCTGAGCGAGGCCCGCGCCTTGTCCGCGCAGGTGCCGAAGGCGGCGGCTCCGGCGCTTCTGCCGGCGGTCCTTGCCGGCCAGGGGCTCAAGGCCTTGCGCAAGTCCGGCTACGATCCCTTCGACGCCGCTGTCCAGGAACGCCCATCCCGGCCGCGCCTGGCCTGCGCCAGACTGCGCGGAACCTGCTAGGGTGCTGGATGGCGGTTTACGAAAATCCCATGTCACGGAGAAGGCCGATGAGTAAGGAATTTTTCTTTAGTCTCTCGGATCTGGGCCGGGGAATTGCACGTCAACTTGCGGACGGCATTACCACCCGGATCTTTGTCGGCGAAAACGTCATGCTGTCGATCGTCAAGATCGATCCGGGCGCCGCGGGCCGCATCCATAGCCATCCCGAAGAACAATGGGGCTTCATGTTGGACGGTAGCGGTGTGCGGATTCAGGACGGCCAAGAGGTTCCGGTCAAGGCCGGCGACTTCTGGCGCACGCCGGGCGGCGTGCCACACGGCTTCAAGGCCGGGGAATCGGGCGCAACCGTGCTCGACATTTTCGCGCCGCCGCGGGACGAATACAGGAAAGCGGGGCAGGGATTCGGGATCCCCTGAGGCGCCGTTTCTCACGTTCTCGACTGCCGTTCACGCCAACGGGCACAGGGGGGGCGTCCCGTGGCCATCCAACGCTACGAAATCGACTTCGAAACGCTGTCGCCGGAGGCGCTCGAGGCCCGGCGGCGGATACGGGGACATCGCCGCCTGGGGCGGGTTCGCGACCCGCGCGGCGGTCAAGCGCGGCGTGGCGGGCGTGGTGATCGACGGCGCGAGCCCCGCCGCCTGCCTCCGGAAGCTGGAGCCGGAAGAGGCCTGGCTGGCCGAGGCGGATGGAAAATCACATCGGCAAACCGGGCCCCGGGGATCATGCGCCCGGCGCCGGCGCGCGAACCGCGGGCCCTGCGATCGGCCTCCAGGCGGGACGCCCGGATGCCGGACATCGTTGCATGAGGCCGCTACTTCGTCAGCGCCACGTAGACCCCGTCCCAGTTCCGTCCCGGCGGTTCCAACTCGTAATGGCCGATGCGATCGCGATAGACGTCGTAGAGCTTGTCCAGGGAGTGATCCAGGATGGCGCAGTCTTCCAGGAGGTCGCGGGCTTCCTGCCAGCGCTGGGCCCGGTACGCGGTCAGCATTCGTTCGTGGCGTTCCGCCAGGTCGCCGAATTTGGCGCTGTCCGCGGTTTCGGCGTCGCCGAGGAGGCCGTAAATCTTGACCGCTTCACGCTTGCCCTTGACCGCGATCAAATCGAGTTCCAGAGCCGCGAAGTCCGGCGCGAGCGCCCGCGTGGTTTCGCTGATTATGATGCCGACGCCGTAATTCTTGGTCTGGCCCTCGAGACGCGATGCCAAATTGACCGAGTCACCCAAAACCGAGTAGTCGAACCGCTGCGCCGATCCCAGGTTTCCGACGACACACTCTCCGGTGCTGATGCCGATGCCCATTCCGAGGCGAATGCCCCGAGCCGAACCAGGCGCGGGTTGCCAGGTCCGCACCCGTCTTTCCGCCTCGTTCCGGTCCTCCGGGCTCGCCGACCGCAATAGGTTCTGCAGGCTCGTCTCGGCCGTCGCCAATCCCTGGCGCGCGGCGAGCGTGAGCCACATGATGGCCAGGACCGTATCTTGCGGAACCCCCTCGCCGCGCGCGTAGCGGGTCCCAAGATGGCGCTGCGCCTTGGCGTAATCTTGCTCTGCGGCCGCTTCGAACCAGCGTGCGGCCTCGACCGGGTCTGGCGCAACGCCGGCGCCGTCGCGGTAGGCCTTGCCCAGGTTATACTGGGCCTTGGCAAGGCCCTGATCCGCCTCGCGTTTCAGAAGCTCGAACGCCTTGGCGATCTCGTCTTCGTCGCCGCTTCCAAGGCCGTATGTCCTGGCCATCGCAAACCCGGCCTTTCGCTCCGAGGACCCGCCTGCCTGGCCGGTCTCCGGCTCGCCGGCGAGTTCCTCGTTGAGGCGGGTGAGCGCCCGGAAATTGGCCAAAGCGGCATGGCAGGCATTGACGGCATGATGTTCGTCGTCCAACGGCGCATTCCAAAAAGCCATCAAACAGTCGCCGATGTATTTGTCGATCGTTCCGCCATGGGCGAGCACGGTTTCGGTCATCGGTGTCAGGAAGCGATTGATCAGCATCGTAAGACCCTGCGGGTCGTCCTTGAACCGTTCGGTTATGGACGTGAAGCCCCGAATGTCGCTGAACAGCACGGTCATGGTCCGCTGCTCGCCGCCGAGCCTGAGCTGGGAGGGATCCTCGGCCAAGCGCTCCACCAGCGCGGGGGCGAGATAGTGGCCGAAGGCGTGGCGCACCTGCCGCTTTTCCGTCTCGGCGCGCAGATAAGAGATCACCGTCGCCGACAGGAATACGAAGAACACCATTGCCGAGGGGAACACCGGGTCGAACAGCCACCCGGCCGCATGGTAGGCGAACCAAGAGGCGCCGATGACGATTGCCGTTGTTGCCCCGCCGAGCGCCGAACTCCACCAGGCGCCGAGCCGTGGCAGAAGAAAGACCAGCGCCAGGCCGAGGACGAGCATATAGGCGAGCTCGACCGCTGCGGCGAAATTC
This sequence comes from Kiloniellaceae bacterium, assembly GCA_046759925.1. Classification (GTDB taxonomy): domain Bacteria; phylum Pseudomonadota; class Alphaproteobacteria; order Kiloniellales; family J153; genus JBHIDD01. Next base: position 1,366 of record JBHIDD010000133.1, on the reverse strand, counting down.
GGGCGTCGCAGGAATCCGCCGATAAGGATTTGCTCGACCGCTTGCGCGTGCACCTCGATCCCGGGAACCGCGGATTCCAGCGGCGTCGACCGAAAATCGAACAGCCCGGGGGCGCTGGTCCCGACGAACACGATCTGGCCGGCCACCCGATCGGGGTCGAAGTCGGGTTCGAGGACGCGCCACGCGGGAATATAGCTCGCCGGCACGGACGCCCTGTAGCGCAGCATCACCCGGCCGTTGGCATCGGTCGGCACCACCAGCTGGCCGATCCCGACGGCGTCGATGCCGATATGTTCGCCGAACGCGGTCACGCCGCTCGCCCCCGACGACTTGACGAGGTAAGTTTGGGCGCCCTGGGCGACCCGCAGCGCCTCGGCCACCAGGGACGGATAAAGGGTATCGCCCATCCGGAGCACGAGGGGCACGCGCCGGATCACCTGGTCGAACTCCGGGGTGGCGTTGAACGCGCCGTTGCCCGTGGCGGCGTCTTCGAGCTCGGGCAGATTGACGACGGCGCCGGTAAAGGCGAGGACGAAGGGCCTGGGATCGTCACCCGCGGTGGCGAAAGTACCTTTGACGGCGGGCCGGCGGGTGCCTTCCTTGTGGGTGAGCACGAACCCGGTCACGACGCGGCCGCGACCAATGGCATCGGCGAAGATCCTGTCATGGGACGGCAGGTCTTGCGCGCTTCGGCGAAGCGCCTCGACCTCGGGGGTCGCCGGCCAGGTCGGCAGGATGCGCTCGGGCGAACTCCGGTCCGGTTCGGCGAAAACGATATCGAAGGCGATCGCCGCAGCCCCCATTTGCCCCAGCCGCTCGACGAGCCGGGCAAGGAGCGTGCGGGGCCACGGCCACTGGCCCAGGCGGGCCAGGGAACCGTCGTCGATGTCGACGATCCTGACCGGCAGGGCCGGGTCGTAGAGCCGCGGCGCAAGGCGCTGATAGCTATCGAAGACGAGCCAGCGGATCTGCTGGATGGGCACGGGATCGATAATCCGGAGACCGAGCAGCAGCGCCAGGATAACGAGCGGGATGCCCCTGTCGAGGAAACGCTTCATCAAATCATAGTAACGTAGCCCAAGGGCCGACAGAAAGGTCTTCCGCTGTGGTCGGGTCCTGCTGAACGCGGGGGGATGAGCCTTGCCGCGTGCCAGCCGAATTCGAGCGCCGCCTCGGGTGTGGCGGACCCGGTCTTGGCTTTCAGAGCGAAACACGCGCGTCGGTGTTTTTTTAAGCCTTCGCCGTCCCGTCCAAGATAGGATCGAGCGACCCGGGGGTGGCTCCAGGCCGGCGCTTCCGGTATCTATGACTCCGCCAAAGGCGCGTAGCTCGTTGGCGGCGCACCGCCGTTACGTTGTGGAGGTCG
>JBHIDD010000132.1:0-7384 GCA_046759925.1 Kiloniellaceae bacterium | reverse complement strand
AGCGGGCCGCCGGCGCTCATCGCCTCCGCCGCGTTCCTGATCAGTTCCGATAAGGCGACGGCGAACTGGACCTTGTCGATCAGCACAGGCCAAAGGCCCGCACCTGCGATCACCTCGAGGTCCACGGCCGTGGGCAGCTCGCCACGCATTTGTCGGACGACTTCGCCGACGATCCGGTTCAGGCCGACCGATTCGGGCTTGAGGCTCTGGCACTGCGCGACGGCCTGCAACTGCGCAGTGAGAGACTGCACCGGCCCATCCCTCCCGCCCGCGGCCCATCTGCCCGACAGGTGGGCGACCTGCATCTCGGGACGCCGGCGGGCCGATCCCCGCTCCTGCTCCTCCCTGGCGGCGCGTGAAATGGTCTCGAGGCGCTGGCACAGTGCGGCGAACGATTGCGCCATCTGGGTCATATGATTTGTGGTGGCACGGTTCGTTTCCCGCCTTTTCAGGTCCGTTATGTCATAATACATGCAGTAGGTTTCGCCCGACGGGGCGGCCCCCTCGACCAGAAGGACCCAGCGGGATCCGCGCAGTCTTTGCTCCAGGATGCCGCCCGATCTTGCGTGCCATTCGAGCCGGTCGCCGATCCACGATTCGACGCGGTACAGGGTGTCCTTGGGCAGAAGCTGCAGCGCCATTTGCCGCTGAATTTCCTCGTAGCGCGTCCCGGGCACGAAGAATTCGGCGAGTTCGGGAAACAGCTTCGCCGCTTCGTCGTTGGCCGAAAGCAGCCGGTCGCGGCGGTCGAACACGAGGATCGCCGCCGGAAGCTGCTGGAGGGTCTCGGCCATGCTGCTGTGCCCTCGCCACGAGGTCACACCGACCGCGGTCCGCCCCCCGCCCGAAAAGCTGTGCTCGCTCCGCCACCGGGCACCTAAAGCGAGCATTAATTGTTGAAGTTCAATGGAATGGAACGGTTTCCTCAGATAGTAAAGCTGCTCGGCAGGCGGTATCCGTTCGCTCATCTCGACCGGATGAATGTCGCAGTGCACGGACGCGATGACGATTTGAATATCCGGGTCCAAGGCACGTATCTGCTCGGCGGTCTGCAGCCCGTCCAGCCCCGGCGGCATGTGCAGGTCGATGAAAGCAACCGCAAAGGGACGGCCGTCCTCGACGGCATCCCGCACGGCTTCGACGGCGTCCCGGCCCTGTTGAAAGGCGGAAATATCGATCTCGGGAAAGCCTCTATGCCGGACGGCGGACCCGAAAAGGTCGTCCTCCAGCTTGGCAAACAAACGATCGGCGACGTTTTCGGACCGCGGACACAGGATATACCTGTAGTCTTCAATCAGGCTGGGGTCGTTGTCGACGACAAGAGCCCGAATTACGCGTGGTCCGGTCATGAAGCCACCCCGTCAGCAGACCGTTATGGGACCGCAGTATTAATATTGTATTATCGGAAGTTTGTTGAATTCACGCGTAAAGATCAAGCAATGCCCCCAAGATTTCAACACAAACATATATGAGTTTTCGAATAACAAATTAAGATTTGAAGTTTTATGGTTAACGGTGCCGATTTTTTGAAGTTGCGCCCCCAATGATTTTGGTTAATCGGCAGTTGAAATGGATTAACGAAACGAATCGCCTCGGGTCATCTCATAGCATTAATCCCATCCGGCGTCATCCGGCAATATCGCCGTCCGACCGCAACTCGGGCTGATTCCCGCATCGCGCCGGCCTTGCCCCCCTGCTTCGCGCCCATGCGGCTGCCTCCGTCCCCGCCACCGAGCCCGTGCTTGTGAGGGCTATATTTTCCTCATGCCTCCCGGCACTTGCCCGCGGCTCGAGACCGGCCCGCCGCAAGCGCACGACCCTCCGCCTAAGTGCCGGTCGCCCCGGTCCGGAGCGCCCAACGATGCGGGCCACCGTGCAGCGGCCAAGATACGGTTAATCATTTGGCCTTACTGTGGTGGGTCCGGTTCCGTCCGCGCGTGGTTGGACCAACCCATGACCGCACCGATCCTGAACGACCTGGCCGATTGGCCGGATCACGGGAATTCCGATCATTTGGAATTCCTGGCCGCGTTCAGCCAAGCCTTCGCCGTCTCGGCCGACCTCGAACCGGCCTTGGCGAAGACGCTGGCCGGCCTCACCCAGGTCCTGCATGCCGAGGCCGGCGCGCTGTTCCTCCACGACGAGGAGGCCGGGGAACTGATTTGTCGCGCCTCCGTCGGGCCGCTGGATTCGGGCGGTACCCGTCTAAGAGCCGGCCAGGGCCTGATCGGCCGTTGTCTGTGCCGCAACGAGGTGACGGTGATCCACGACGCCGGCGGCGCCTCGGATCTGCTCGGGGCGGCTCAGGCATCCAAGGAATTCCGTATCCGTTCGGCCCTCTGCGCGCCGATGACGGTGGGCGACCGACGGTTCGGCGCCATACAGGTCGTCAACAAGGTGGCGGGCGAGGCCTTCGGCGAGTCCGATTCCCATCTCTTGCAAGCCGTGGCGAACCTGGCGGCCCTGGCCCTGGCCAGGGCCCGCCTGGCCGACAAGCTGGCCCGGCAGGAGGGGGTGGACCGGGAGCTGGACCTGGCCGCCGAAATCCAGCGGAACCTGCTGCCGAATTCCGCGCCGGGGGCATGTCCGGTCCATGGCCTCAATCGGCCCATCCGCCAGGTCTCCGGGGATTTCTTCGATTTCTTCACCCTGTCCGACGGGCCCATCCCCTTTGCCCTGGGCGATGTGTCGGGCAAGGGGATCAACGCGGCGCTGCTGATGGCCAAGGCGGCAAGCCTGTTCCGCTGTCTGGGCAAATGCAGCGACGATCCAGCCACGCTGCTGGGGATCCTCAACCGCGAGATTCACGAAACGACCAGCCGCGGGATGTTCGTGACCATGGTGGCGGGCACCTACGATCCGGCGACCGGCCTGGTCCGCTTCGCCAACGCCGGGCACGAGCCGCCGCTCCTGCGCCAGCCGGACCGCAGCTATCAGGCCTTTCCGGCTGAAACTCCCCCGCTCGGCATTGTCCCGGACATGGAATTCCGGACCCGCGAAATCAACCTGGACGGCGGCGAGTTCTATATTTTCAGCGACGGACTCGTCGAGTTTCGTTACGGCGAGGGTGAAGAGCTCGGCGTCGAGGGCTTGATCCAACTGGTCGAGGGCTTGTCCGAGCTGCCCCTGCCCGAGCGGCTGCGGGCCTTGCTCGCGGAATTGGACCGCGCGGGCTGGGAGATGCGGGACGATCTCACCGTCCTGGCGATCGACGATGATTGGGTGAGGCGCCATGACTAGGTCGCTGGACGCCACATCGAACGCGGCGCTGGAATCCCTGCTGGAAATCCGGTTCGTGGCGCGGGCCGACCGCCTGAAGCTGGTCCGTGGCAGCGTTCGGGCGGCGGCGCGGATGTGCGGCTTCGACGACCGCAGCGCCCAGAACATCGTGCTGGCCGTCGACGAGGCCTGCCAGAACATCATCGTCCACGCCTACAAGGGGCACGACGATGGCGAGATCGTGCTCAGCATATTCCGGCGCGTCGACGGCATTGTCCTGCGCGTCCGCGATTTCGCGCCGCTTGTCGACCCGTCGCGGATCGCGCCGCGCGCGCTCGGCGATGTCAGACCCGGAAGCCTCGGCACCCACTTCATCCGCGAGATCATGGACGCCGTCGAGTTCCTCTCGGTCCCGGACGGCCGCGGCAACCTCCTGGAAATGTTGAAACGCACGGACGAGCCGACATGACCCATGATTTGATCGAGAATCAGAGGCAGCGGGTGGTCAAGCTGCAAGGCGACGTCGACCTCGAGCATTCCCCCGCGATCCGCAGGATCCTGCTCGGCGCCGTGGCGGAAATGCGGGACGTCTTGGTGGATCTCTCGGACGTCACCTACCTCGACAGTTCCGGCATCGCCTGCCTGGTCGAGGCCCTGCAGGCGGCCAGGACCAACGGCACCGAGCTTGGCCTGGTGGCGGTCAGCGTGCAGGCGCTGCGCGTGCTCCAGCTGGCGCGCCTGGACATGATCTTCAAGATTCACGACGACCTCGCCGCCGCCCTCGAGGCCGGGGCCTGAGGGATACCCGGCCTCGTGCTGCCCGCCCTCGAACATACGGGCCGCGGCGTCGTCCGGGGACTGGACGAGATCGGCTACGCCGGCAGCCTCCTGGGCGAGAGCCTGTTCTGGACCCTCTTGGGGCGCCGGCGGCGGCAGCCGGTGCGCCTGTCCGCAGTCTGCATCCAAATGCGACAAATCGGCGTCGCGGCCCTGCCGATCGCCACCCTGCTCTCGGCCGCGATCGGCGTCATGCTGGGAGTGCAGAGCCTCTATTCCCTCGGCCTGTTCGGCGCGGAATCCTACGCCCACGTGGGCATCGCGCTTTCGCTGACGCGCGAATTCTCGCCGCTCATCATCGGCATCCTGGTCGCCGGCCGTTCCGGTTCGGCACTTGCCGCGCGGCTCGGCACCATGACGATCAATCAGGAAATCGACGCGCTCAGAGCGATCGGCATCGACCCGGTGCGCTTCCTGGTCGCGCCCACGCTCATCGCCCTGGTGGTCATGGTGCCGACCTTGACCATGTGGGCGAACCTGGTTGCCCTCGGCGCCGCCGGCCTTTTCGTCTCGTCGGCGCTCGACATCTCGCTCGCGGCCTACGGGGCCAATACGATCGCGGTGCTCGGCGCGAACGATCTTCTGCACGGCTTGGGCAAGAGCGTGCTCTTCGCGCTGACGATCGCCGTGATCGGCGCGGTGAACGGCTCGCTGGTCAAAGGCGGGGCCGAGGGGGTCGGCAAGGCGACCACCCGCTCGGTGGTGCACAGCATCTCCGCCATCGTGCTGACGGACATGATCTTCGGCTTCCTGGTCACCCAATGAAATGACGGCGACGGCCCTGCGACACGCCAGCCCGAACGAGCCAGCGCTCCTGGCGCGGCCTGCGGTCATCGAGGTGCGCGATCTGGATGCGCACTATGGCGGCACGCAGGTCCTCTTCGGCCTGAACCTGACGGTCCACGAGGGCGAGATCATGGTCATCATGGGCGGCAGCGGCTCCGGCAAGAGCACCCTTCTCCGCCATCTGATCGGGCTCGAGCGGCCGCGCGCCGGCACGATCCGGCTGCTCGGCCGGGACATCACGGCGATGGGGTCCATGGAGATGCTGGCGATGCGCCGCAGGATGGGCGTCGCCTTCCAGGGCGGGGCCCTGTTCAGCTCCATGACGGTGGCCGAGAACATCAAGCTGCCGCTCCGCGAGCACGGCGATCTCGACGAGAAGACCATGGATATCGTCGCCCGCCTGAAGCTCGAGGTGGTCAACCTCGCCGGCTTTGGCGGGCTGATGCCATCGGAGCTCTCCGGCGGCATGCTGAAACGCGCCGCCGTGGCGCGCGCCATCGTCATGGACCCGAAGCTATTGTTCTTCGACGAGCCCTCGTCGGGATTGGACCCGGCGGTCTCCGCGGCGCTCGACGAGCTCATCCTGCGGCTGCGCGACGCCATGGACATGACCATCGTGGTGGTGACCCACGAGGTGGCCAGCGCGCTCAAAATCGCGGATCGGATCGCCATCGTCGATCGGGGCCGCATCGTCGAGGTCGGCACCGTGGCGGCGGTGCAGGAAAGCGGCAACGCGCGCGTGCAGGACCTGCTCAATCGGCGCCCGGTGGAGCAGGAGATCGACCCGGCGGACTATCTGCGCCGCCTCACGGGAAGCGGCTGATCCGACGCCGGGACGGGAGGAGGGCCCGCGGACCGGCATGCGGGGTTGCGGATAACGCCGCGGACTGCGCGACCAGCCGCGGATAAGAAAGCGATGTACAACCGGAGCATAAATTACGTCTTAATCGGCGGGTTTGTCACCGCGATGCTGGTCGCGGGGATCGTCTCGCTCGCCCTCATCACCGGGCGGACCGGCGCAACCGATCGCTACATCGTCGTCCTGGACAACGTCGCCGACGTGAAGTTCGGCACCCAGGTCCGTTACGAGGGCTATCCGGTCGGCCAGGTGGAGGCGATCACGCCGCGGCCCGAGGGCGCGCGGATGCGCTTCCACGTCGAGGTGAGCATCAAACGGGATTGGCGGATCCCCGCCGACAGCGTCGCGCGGATCGGCAACTCCAGCTTTTTGGCCGCCAAGACGATCGACATCGACAGCGGAAAGCGGACCGAGATCATTCCCGTGGGCGGCCGGATCCCGAGCGCCCCGCCGGCCGATATCTTCGCCACCATAACGAATGCGGCCGGCGAGATCAGCCAGCTCAACCGAACGAGCATCCAGCCCTTGCTGGCGACTCTGAATGCCCTGGCCGAAACGGTCGAACGCGGCGCCCCGCGGATCACCGAGGAGCTGATCGCCTTCTCCGAGCGCCTCAACACCAGCCTCGCGCCCCTTGAGGAGATCCTGGCCAGCGACAACGTGCAGGCGATCAAGCGCGTGATCGGGAACGTGGAGCAAGCCTCCCGCACCTTCGTGGCGGCCAGCGGGGAGCTCGCGGCGACTCTGGGCAAGATCGACAACCTCGCGACCAACCTGGATACGCTGGTCGCGGAAAACCGGGGCAATGTCGACAATTCGTTAAAGGATATTCAATACACTCTGGGCGCGATCGCGCAGAACGTGGATTCGATCATCCACAACCTCGAGGGGACGGCCCGCAACATGAACGAGTTCAGCCGCCTGATCAGGCAGAACCCGGGCTTGCTGCTGGACGGGACACCGCGGCCGGCGGTCTCGCCCGCCCTGACGAGCGAGGGCAAGGCGGCGCAATGAGCCGGCTTGTCCTGCTGGCCCTGCTGGTCGCAGGGCTCGGCGGCTGCGCGGGCTCGGCGCCGCCGGTGCCGCGCGACCACTACTACCGGGTCCTGGTCCCTTCGCCCGCGGCGCCGAGCGAAACGGTGCGCTTCCCCGGCGTCCTCTCGGTCAAGCCCCTGGAGGCCGACGGCCTGTTGCGCGAACGCCCGCTTTTGTTCAGCCCCAGCGGCCGGCCGCACGAGATGCAGCAGCACCATTACCACTACTGGGTCGACCCGCCGCCGCGCATGCTCCAGGGCCAGCTGGTCGACTACCTGCGCGGGAGCGGCCTGGCGGAGGCCGTGATCACCCCGGAGCTCAGGATCAGGCCAAACTTCGAGGTGACCGGCCGGATCAAGCGTCTCGAGCGGCTCCTGGGCGGCGGCCCGCCGCGGGTCGTCGCCGAGCTGGAACTGGCCCTCGTGCGGACCGCCGGAAACGAGCTCGTCGTCATCAAGACCTACGCCGCCGAGGTGGCTTCCGCCGATGGCAGCGTGGAATCCTCGATCCTGGCGCTCAATGCGGCGCTCGCCGAGATCTTCGCGCGCTTCCTGGCCGATGCCGGCTGGCGCGATCTGGCGGTCCAGCCGGACGGCTAGGCCGGATCACGGCGCCGGACAATCCACCGCGCCTCGGACGCGCCCCGCG
>JBHIDD010000131.1:0-7399 GCA_046759925.1 Kiloniellaceae bacterium | reverse complement strand
TTCGTCGACGTGGCGGGCAAGAACGCCGACGTGATCATCGCCAGCCGCCTGCTCGAGCAGCTCATGTCCATGAAGCTGGCCAGCAGGGGGCCGTCGACCGGCGCCATGGCCAACAACCTGCGCGAGTTCGAGGCGCTGCGCGAATTCTTCACCTCGGGCACGGTGGTCGCCCTGGTCGACCTGCCGTTCATATTCCTGTTCGTCGGGGTGATCTGGCTCGTCGCGGGACCGATCGCATTCATCCCCTTGGCCGCCGTGCCGGCGGTCATCCTGGTCGGTGCCCTGCTGCAGTTCCCGCTCCGGCGCGTGATCGAAAGGACCCACCGGGAGTCGACCCAAAAGCACGCGCTCTTGGTCGAGACGATCGACGGCCTGGAGACCATCAAGGCGACGGCCGCCGAGGGCCGCGTCCAACGGGCCTGGGAGCGCTTCGTCGGCCTGACCGCCGAGTCTTCGGGCAAGGCGCGCTTCATTTCCGGCTTCGCCACGACGTTTGCCCAAGTATCGATCCAGCTCGTCATCGTCATGGTCGTCGTCTACGGCGTCTACCTGATAGCCGACGGCCAGATCACGATGGGCGCACTGGTCGCGGCGACGATCCTGACCGGCCGGGCGCTCGCGCCGCTTAGCTCGATCGCCGCCATGCTGACCCGCCTGCAACAATCGCGCGTGGCCCTGCGGTCGCTCGACGCCCTCATGAAGGCGCCGGTCGAACGGCCGGCCGAAAAGAGCTTTCTGCACCGCCCCAGGCTCAGCGGACAGATCGAGTTCAAGAAGGTGGATTTCAACTATCCCGGCCAGGAAACCCGCGCGCTGGACGGTACCTCCTTCACGGTCAGGCCCGGCGAGCGGGTGGCAATTCTCGGCCGGATCGGCTCCGGCAAAAGCACGATCGCGCGGCTTTCGATCGGGCTCTACGAACCGGCCGACGGCGCCGTGCTGATGGACGGGACCGATATCCGGCAGATCGATCCGGCGGATCTCCGGCGCAATGTCGGCTACGTCTCGCAGGACAACTATTTGTTCTTCGGATCGGTACGGGAAAACATCGCCTTCGGCGCACCCCACCTGGACGATCAGGCGATCCTGCGCGCCGCCACCGTCGCCGGGGTCACCGACTTTTTGCGGACCCATCCGCACGGCTTCGACCTGCAGGTCGGTGAACGCGGCATGTGCCTTTCCGGCGGCCAGCGGCAGGCCATCGTCATTGCCCGCGCGCTGCTCTTGGATCCGCCGATCATCCTCCTGGACGAACCGACGAGCAACATGGACAACTCCACCGAGATCGTCTTCAAGAAGCGCTTGGCGGACATCCTCCCGGACAAGACGCTGCTCCTGATCACGCACCGCAGCTCGCTTCTCACCCTGGTGGACCGCCTGATGATCGTCGACCGTGGCAAGATCGTCGCCGACGGCCCGAAGGAGGAGGTGCTGACCGCCCTCAAGCAGGGTCAGATCCGGGCCTCCCAAGGCTGAACCATGGTCGTGTTGGTCCAGATGCGGCGGTCCGGTTGCCCACGTCGGATGGGCGTGGCGGCGCGCCTTCCCAGAGCGGAGGCCGGGTCGAGGCAAGGGCGGGTGGCGCGGACTTCAGGCTGATGTCGAGCCGTAACCAAGACCTCCATTTCATGTCGGATGTCCATGCCGCCGCGCGCCGACGTGGCCACAGCTTCGCCTACATCCTGACCATTCTGACCCTGTTGTTTTTCATCGTTTTCGCGATTTGGGCCAAAGTCGCGGTGCTCGACGAAGTGACCCGGGGCGACGGCAAGGTCATCCCCTCGAGCAAGACCCAGGTCATCCAGAATTTGGAGGGCGGCATCCTGGCCGAGATCCTGGTGCGCGAGGGTGATATCGTGCGGAAGGGCGATATCCTGGTGCGGATCGACAACACGGCGGCCGAGGCGACCTACCGCGACGCGCACGCCCGCTACTACACCCTGCTCGCCACGGTGGCGCGCCTGGAAGCCGAACAGGAAGACCGGGAGATGGCCCTTTCCGAGGAAGTTCTCAAGAAAGCCCCCGTGGCGGCCGCCGACCAGCAGGCCCTGTTCTACGCCCGCAGCCGGCAGCTCGATGCCCAGGTATCGGTTCTCGAAGCGCAGCTCAGACAACGCAGGCAGGAAACCGCCGAGATGGTGAGCCGCCGCAAACAGCTCGAGCGGAGCCTGGAACTGGCGCGCGAGGAGTTGTCGATCACCAAGCCGCTGGTCAACAACGGCATCGTCCCGCGGATCGAACTGCTGCGCATCGAGCGCCAGGTGGCCGACCTCGAGGGCGAAATCAGCACCATCCGTCTCAGCATTCCTCGGCTCCAGAGCGCCGCGAAGGAAGCGGAGCAGCGCATCCAGGAAGTCGTCCTCTCGGCCAAGGCCGAAATCTCCCAAGCGTTGAACAAAGCGCGGGCGGAGCTCCAGTCGGTCACCGAGACGCTGGCGGCCGGCAAGGACCGGGTGATCCGGACCGAAGTCCGCTCGATGGTCCACGGCACGGTCAAGGAGCTCAAACAAAATACCGTCGGCGGCGTGATCCGGCCGGGCGAGGACATCGTCGAAATCGTTCCGCTCGACGACAGCCTCTTGATCGAGGCGCGGATCCGGCCGGCCGACATCGCCTTCCTGCGGCCCGGGCAGGAATCGATCATCAAGATCGCGGCCTACGACTTTTCCATTTACGGCGGCCTCAAGGCCCAGCTGGAACACATCAGCGCCGATACCATCAAGGACGAACAAGGCGAGAGTTTCTATCGGGTTTACTTGAGAACCAATCAGAACAGCCTGGTCCACCAGGGCAACGCACTGCCCATCATCCCCGGCATGACCGCCACGGTCGAAATCCTGACCGGCAAAAAGACGGTCCTCGATTATATCCTCAAGCCCATCCTGAAGGCGCGCGATCGGGCTTTGCGGGAACGCTAAACGGCCGGCTCCAACGCCCGGGCCCCGGCCGCGCGGCCGTTGCCGGGCTGACCCGCAGACGCGGCGGCCGGAACACCTCGATCGGCCGGCCCCGCCGCAACCTGCGCGACGGGTCGCGGCGGCGCCCCTCAGCCGGCGGACCAATCCGAACGTTAACCATAATGATCGGCCTTCGGCCTCGATTCCCGGCCCGAAAACCGGGCCGCGTAAACCGGTTCCCGAAAGGGTCTCTTAAGCCAAACCGGCGATCCTGTCAGCCAGCGCATCCGGTTCGGATCCGGCGACGTTTGGTTGACGGGAGGTGGCGACTTGACCCGGCGTGGATTTTTGACCGCCTTCGCCGCAATGCTTTGCTTTGCCGTTGCGGTACTGCCGCTCCGACCCGCCGGGGCGCAGGCGCTTGCCGATCTTGCCCGTGCCAGCCGGGTCACCGGCGACGGGCTTTTTGGATCGATCGAGCTCGAGGCGGGCTCGCTACAAGGCCTGCCCCAGTGGACCCGGGTCCTCGAGCGCATGGAAGCCGACCGCGAGGCCTTCGACCGCTGCGCCGCCGATCCGGCGTACTGTCCCACGCCGATTCTCAAGAACTGGCGCAGAATCATTACTTCGGCCGCCAATCTCAACCGGCCCGAGCAACTCAAAGCCGTCAATGACTTCTTCAACCGCTGGCCGTATAAACAGGACCGTGAGCTCTACGGACTCAGCGAATATTGGGCGACACCGAGGGAGTTCATGACCCGGTCCGGAGACTGCGAAGACTACTCGATCGCCAAGTACTTCGCGCTCCGCAAGCTGGGCTTCCGCACGGACGAGATGCGCATCGTGATCCTGATGGACCGGATCCGCGGCATCGGTCACGCCGTGCTGGCCATCTACGTGGAGAATGACATACTGATCCTCGATTCGCTCTCGAGTTTGATCCTATCCCACGCCCGGTACAAACATTACATTCCTCAGTACTCCATGAACGAATCCACCCGATGGGCCCATATCGGCGGCCAACGAAAGAGGGCCACACCCCCTTATCGGGGCTTGCTGGCCCGGCAGTAGCCGATGACGCGCATGGCAGGCAGCGGCGAGACAGCGCAGCCCAATTTCGTCGCGTCCGGACTCAGGCCCGACAAGGACCGGCCGGCGTCGTCGCGAACCCTTGTCAGGGGCGCGGTGGTCATCGCCGTTATCGTCGTCATCGCCATCGCGGTTCCCGCAATCGCGATCCACCTCAAGAAAGCCGAGCTCGTCGCCGAACTGGAGCGGCGGCTGGAAATCCTCGCCACGGGTCGGGCAGACGTTATCGCCGCTTGGCTCGAGGGTATTACCCGGCCCGCCGACCGCGTGGTCGACAGCGACCTGTTTCGCCTGTTCGCCACGGAAATGGATCTTGCCGGCGGCGACATCTCGGACCTGGCGGTCCGACCGGACGCCGAAAACCAGGACGCAGGCCTGCCCGCGGGTCTGGGGGTGCCGCTCACGGCCCAGCTGCCCTTCATGGAGCAGGTTTTGACCGACTTCACGAAGAACGCCGGCTTCCTTGCGGGTTACTTGATCGGCCGCAACGGAGTCGCCTATGTCACCAGTGCCGGGGCCGATCCGATCACCCCCGAGCAACAAGCCATCGCCGGCCAGGTTTTCGGGACCGGCACCCTACGCTATGGCCCGGCCCGTAGCTCTGCCGCCGGCCTGCTCATGGACATTTACGCGCCGGTCTTTCGGGCGCAGGGCGAAACCGGGCAGGACACGCCGGTCGGCGTGATGCTGCTGACGGCGGCGGTCTCGGCGCGGTTGAGCGAGGTTCTGTCGCCACCACCGCTCGCCGAGCCGGGCGAGCGTCTCCGGCTCCTGCAGTTGGCCGCCGGGACACTCGTCGAGATCTTGCCCGGTCGGGCCCCGCCCCTTCAGCCGGTCCGCACGATCGAGATGACGACGCCGGAACAGACGATTCCCTTCGCGCAACGCCAGGCGGTCGGCGGCGGGGCACCGGTGTATTCGGTCGGCGCCGCGGTCACCGGACCGCCCTGGTGGATCATTCAGGAACTTGACGTCGAAGCGGCGGGGCAAAAGCTGGCTGGCTTCATCACCGCCTCGGTGGTTGTCGCGATCCTTGCTGTCGTCACCGTGGTTGCGGCCTTCGGCGCCTTTTGGTGGCGGCTTTCCAACGAACACAGCGCTGCGCTTGCCGAGCAGTACCGGCGCCTGGCCGCGCGCATCGAGGCCCAGAAGGAGCTGCTGGACGGCATCAACAACACGATTGCCGAGTACATCGGGCTCAAATCGCTCGATGGCACGTACCGCTACGTCAATCCGGCCTTTGCCCGGGCGATCGGCCGCGAGGTCGACAAGGTGACCGGCCTCGACGACGCCGCGCTGTTCGGTCAGGGCACGGCCCGGCGGCTGAGGCTGTCCGACCAGCGGGCACTCGCCTCCAGCGCCGTGGTGACGACGAACGAAGAGGTCTATCTGGGCGCCAAACTGCATTACCTGCAGATTTCCAAGGTGCCGTACCAGGGCGAGGACGGCAAGAATTCCGGGATTGTCTCGGTCGCGCGCGACGTCACCGAATTGGTCGAGGAACAGAAGAAGAAGGACCAGGCGATCCAGCAGATGGTCGCCGCCCTGGTGCGGGCCGTCGAACTGCGCGATCCCTACCTCGCCGGCCATTCGCGGCGGCTGGCCGGCTTTGCCGTGGCCGTGGCGCGGCGGCTCCAGGCCAGCGCCGGGGAGATCGCCACCGTGGAGATCGCCGCCAATCTGTCGCAGATCGGCAAGCTGGCCATCCCCCGCGAGCTGCTGACCAAACCGGACCGCCTGAGCGAAGCGGAGATCCTTCAGATGCAACAGCATGTCGGTCACGCCGCAGCGGTCCTGCGCGACATCGAATTCGAGCTTCCGGTCCTCGAGACCGTCTACCAGATGCACGAGCGGCTCGACGGCGGCGGCTATCCCGAGGGCCTGTCGGGGGACCGGATTCGGCTGACGGCGCGAATCCTGGGCGCCTGCGACGTGTTCTGCGCCCGCGTCGAGCCACGCGCCTACCGCGTCGGCATCGCGCCGGATGCGGCGCTGGCCATCCTCGAGGAGAACGACCATCGCTATGACCCGGGCGTCGTTGCCGCCCTGCGCGAGGTCGCCACCTCGGTGACCGGCGAAAAGCTCATCGCGGGAGTGGCCGCCGATTGACCGGATCGATGTCCCTGAAGGCCGGCAGCGCGACGCGCCAAACGCCTCTGCGTGGTTGTTCGCGCCCGGTCCGGCCCAGCCTATCGTGTCAACATGACAGCAAGGCCTCAAGCCATGACCGAGATATTTGTGGATGGCATCCGCTCGATCGCCGTCGCCAACGGCGTCGCCCGCATCGAGCTGTTGCAGTTGAAGCGCGACAAGACCGCAACCAAGCTGGAGGCCCAGGTGGTGGCCACGATGATGATCCCGGTGGGCGCGCTCAAGGACTTCACGGCGCAGCTCGAGAGCTCGCTGGATAAGATCCGGGCGAGCCTGAAGGGCCAGGCCGGCGGCGCCGCCCCGGCAAGCCCCGGGGTGGACAGCGCGCTGGAGAACCTGTAGCGGGCCGGGTCTTAAAAGGCCCGCTTTCGTCGCGCGCTCAGGCCCGCAGGACGCGCCCGGCCAACGCCGCCCGCGAAGCGATGCCGCCGTGGCGCGGCGGCGGACCGGAGCCGGTGAATATCGGCAAGAGGGCGAGGCCGGCCCGACCGCACCGACCGCAGACCTCGGGCGTCCCGGGATCAGCGAAACAGATTCTTGAGCTTGGCCGCGGTCTTCTTGCGCCAGACCGCGTCGCGCATGGCATCGGCCAGGGAGTAGGTCTTCCGCGCGGCGGTCCCGCCGAGCTTGGAATGATTGGCCCGATAGGCTTGGGTGGCGATGCCGAGCAGGCCGGGGACCGGGACTCCGTCCGCCTTGGCCTGGGGCGCTTTGTCGACCGAATAGGCCTCCAGCAGATCGTTCTTGGGCACGTAGCGCGGTGTGAGATAGACGCTGGCGTCGTGGTCCGAGGCCTGCCCGTCGGGATCCGCGACGGCCTTCCCGCCGCGCGCGGCGGCCTTGGCGGCCTGCCGGAAGACCTGGTAGGCCGGCAGGGGCGGCCATTGTTGCGCATTCGCCCCGGCCTGCGGGCGCCCGGCGCCCGTCGCCGCCGGAGCCGCGCCTGGACCCCCGGCCGCCGCCGGCGCGGCCATGCCGATCGAGACAACGAGCACGGCGAGGCTCAGAGCCCGTGCGAGTCGAAGAAGTGCCGCCATACCTTGGCTCCTTTCGAAGGCGCGGGGGGGCGCCCTGCTACCTGCCTGGCCTGCACGCGCTGCAGGACCCATTGCCAAGATGTTACCATGCATTAATACTTAAATGCAACGGTAAAAAGCGCGTTAACTAAAGTATTTAACCAATTAATTCTTTGAAAACGGATGAAATATTCCCATCGAAATGTCACGGTTTTGTCACGGCAAAGGTTAATATTTCAAAACGTG
>JBHIDD010000130.1:0-7423 GCA_046759925.1 Kiloniellaceae bacterium | reverse complement strand
CGGGCCGGTTTTTTAAGGCGCAGGGGAACCAGCGGGTCACCGGTGCTTCCACCGTGGCGCGCGCTTCTCGATAAAGGCGCTCATGCCTTCTTTCTGGTCTTGCGTCGCGAAGGTCGCGTGGAAGACCCGGCGCTCGAAGCGGATGCCCTCGGCGAGCGTGGTCTCGTAGGCGCGGTTAATCGCCTCCTTGGCCATCATGACCGCCGGGCGCGATAAGGAGGCGATCGTCTCCGCCGTCTTCATGGCCTCCTCGAGCAGTCGATCGGCCGGCACGACGCGGGCGATCAGCCCGGCGCGTTCGGCCTCCGCCGCGTCCATCATGCGGCCGGTCAGGCAGAGGTCCATGGCCTTCGGCTTGCCGATGAAGCGGGCGAGGCGCTGGGTCCCGCCGATTCCCGGGATGGTGCCGAGCTTGATCTCCGGCTGGCCGAACTGGGCGGTCTCCGCGGCGATGATGATGTCGCACATCATGGCGATCTCGCAGCCCCCGCCGAGCGCATAGCCGGCCACCGCCGCAACCACCGGCTTGCGCACCTCCGACAGGCGCTCCCATCCGGCCGTGACAAAGTCCGCCTGGAAGGCGTCCATGTAGGTCTTGTCCCTCATCTCCTTGATGTCGGCGCCGGCGGCGAAGGCCTTTTCCGAACCGGTGAGCACGATGCAGCCGATCTCCTCTTCGGCCTCGAAGTCGTCGAGCGCCCGGGCCAGTTCGGCCATCAGCGCGGTGTCGAGCGCGTTCAGCGCATCGGGGCGGTTGAGCGTGATGAGACCGACGTTGCCCCGGGTTTCGGCAAGTATGTGCTCATAGGCCATTGGCCTGTTCCTCCAGGTCTGCAATCCAGGTTTTCGATCCCGACGACCCGCCCGGGGGGATCATTCGGGCTGCAACGTAAAGCGGACGATCAGGTCGCCGTCGCCCCCCAGGATAACGAGTTCGAGTTGTTCGCCTTCGCGGGAGAAGGCGGTCGCGCCGCGGGCGCGCCAGCCGAGTTGCGGCAGGGTCTTGCGGTAGAACGCGGTGACCGCCGCGCGGCTGAGCGCCCCTTCGGC
Source organism: Kiloniellaceae bacterium (assembly GCA_046759925.1). Lineage (GTDB taxonomy): Bacteria > Pseudomonadota > Alphaproteobacteria > Kiloniellales > J153 > JBHIDD01. Next base: position 6,373 of record JBHIDD010000130.1, on the reverse strand, counting down.
GTAGGCTTCCACGATCCGGCCCGATGGCTTATCGAAGACGACGCCCGCCTCCGGGACCTCGGCAAGTCCCGGCATCAGCGGAAGGTCCTGGATCCCGGCCACATAGGCCGCATCGTCGGCCGCCCGCACCGGCTCGGCCAATCGTCCCGGCTGAACCGCCGCGCCAAAACTCAGCAGCACCGCAAGCGCCAAGGCTGCCGCAGGTGGCCTACGGCCGGGCCGGAACGGGGCGAGTCTCATGGGCGCCTTGTCTACCTCAGCGTTGCCGCGTGCCACAATAGAAAGTGGCGCGATTGGACTGCACGATGCGGCGGATGCCGCCGGTCGCCGCCCGGTCGCAGGTGCAGCCCGGGCAGGCCTCGGCCTCCCGGCCGTAGACCGCCCAGTGGTGCTGAAAGTAGCCGAGTTCGCCCGAGGCTTGCACGTAGTCGCGCAAGGAAGACCCGCCGGCCTCGATCGCCCGGATCAAAACCCCGCGGACGGCCCGGGCCAGCCGCGCGGCCCGCCCGCCTTGCACCGTGTAGGCCCTCCGCCGCGGCGACAGGCCGGCGAAGAACAGGCTCTCGCAGGCGTAAATGTTGCCGAGGCCGGCGACAATGCGCTGGTCCACGAGCGCCGCCTTAATCGGGGTTCGCTTGCCGGCCAGGCGCCGGGCCAGTTCGGGTCCGTTGAAGTCGTTGCCGAGCGGTTCCGGGCCGAGGTCCTTGAGCAGCCAGTGCGTCGCCAGGCCCGCCCCGTCGACCAGATCCATCATGCCGAAGCGCCGGGCGTCGTTGAAGCGTATCTCGCAACCTTGGTCGGTTTGCAGGATCACGTGGTCGTGCGGCCCGGGCGCGCCGTCGATCTCCGCGGAAACCACCAGGCTGCCGGACATGCCCAGATGGCAGAGCAGCACCTGACCGTCGTCCAAGTGGACCAGGATGTACTTGCCGCGCCGCCCGACGCGAAGCACCCGCCGCCCCTCCAGGCGGTCGGCGAAGTTGTCCGGCAAGGCGAAGCGCAGATCGGCGCGGCGCTGCTGGACCCGGGCGAGACGCCGCCCTTCCAGCCGGGGTCTCAAACCCCGGACCACGGTCTCGACTTCGGGCAACTCAGGCATCGGGCGAAGGCTCCGGCCTCGACCGTAACGGGCCGCCGCAGGGGCGTGGCGGGCGCGGGGCGCAGCCTCGCGTGCCGTCCGGCGGCGCGCCCTAATTGTCAAAAAACCGCAACACACTAACAGCGTGGACGATCCTACCGAGAGCGAAATTTACGGCGTGGCGCAAACGGCTGTTCCGAGGCCGCAACACTGGTTCGAGACGTTGCGCCGCGCTATGGTCCGCGCCATGCCGACGAAAACCGGGGCTAGGCGCGGCGCCGACAAGGCGGCCACCACGCATTTCGGCTATCGGGAGGTGCCCGAAGCGGAGAAGGCGACCCGCGTGCGCGGCGTCTTCCAGAGCGTGGCCAGGCGCTACGACCTGATGAACGACCTCATGTCGGGCGGCATCCACCGGCTCTGGAAGACGGCCATGGTCGACTGGCTGAACCCGCGGCCGGGGATCAGCCTGCTGGATGTCGCCGGGGGGACCGGGGACATCGCTCTGCGCGTCCTCGAGCGGATCGGGGAGGACCGCGCCGGTTCCATCGTGGTCTGCGATGTGACGCCGGAGATGCTGCGCATCGGGCGCGACCGGGCGATCGACCGCGGCATCCTTGGCCCGCGGACCGGCGGCGGACTCCATTGGGTCTGCGGGGATGCGCAAAACCTTCCTCTGCCGGACCGCAGCGTGGCGGCCTACACGATCGCCTTCGGGCTCCGGAACGTGACCCGGATCGAGACCGCGCTGGCCGAGGCGCGCCGGGTCCTCAAACCGGGCGGGCGCTTCCTCTGCCTGGAATTCAGCCGGGTGGTGCTGCCGCTGCTCTCGGACCTCTACGACCTCTATTCCTTCAAGGTGTTGCCGGCAATGGGCAACCTCGTCGCCGACGACCGTGCCGCCTATGCGTACCTGGCGGAAAGCATCCGGCGCTTCCCGCCGCAGGACGAGCTTGCCGCCCTGATGGCGGAGGCCGGGCTCGGCCAAGTGCGCTACCGGAACCTGACCGGCGGTATCGCTGCCCTGCACTCCGGCTGGCGCATCTAGGACGCCCATGCTCCGCACGCTTCGCACGCCCCTTCGCCTGCTCGGCATCGCCCGGACCCTGGCCCGCCATGACGCGCTCGCCGCGCTCGAGGAGTTGGGGGTCGCCCCCGCCATCCTCTGGCTGGCGCGTCTGGCGTCCCGCCGCCAAGCCGGGGGCCGGCCGGGGCAGAAGCTCGCACGCGCACTGACCGAGCTCGGCCCCAGCTTCATCAAGCTGGGGCAGTTCCTCTCGACCCGCGCGGATCTCCTGGGCGAGCAGCTCGCCGCGGATCTCTCGGAGCTCCAGGACCGCTTGCCGCCCTTCGAGAGCAGCCAGGCGCGCGCGACCATCGAGGCGGAACTGGGCCACCTGGTCGAGGAGCTGTTCCGGTCCTTCGACGACACGCCGATCTCTGCGGCCTCCATCGCCCAGGTGCACCTGGCGGAGACCCCCGGCAAGGACGGCGAGGCGGGCGAGGAGGTCGCGGTCAAGGTGCTGCGCCCGGGCGTCGAGCGCGCCTTCGACCGCGACCTGGAGCTGCTCTACTGGCTGGCGGCGCTGGTCGAGCGCACCCGGCCGCGCTTTCGCCGCTTCAAGCCGGTTGCGGTGGTCCGCCTATTCGAACAGACGGTGCTGATCGAGATGGACCTGCGCATGGAAGCCTCGGCGGCCTCGGAGCTGGCCGGCAATTTCGCCGAGGATCCGAGCTACCGGACGCCGCCCATCGATTGGCAGCGCACCTCGCGGCGCGTGCTCACCATGGGCCGAATCGGCGGCACCCCGATCGACGATCGCGTGGCGCTCATCGCCGCCGGGCACGACCTGCGGGAGGTGCTGACCAAGGCGGCCACGATCTTTTTCAACCAGGTCTTCCGCGACGGCTTCTTCCACGGCGATCAGCATCCGGGCAACATGTTCGTCGACGCGGAGGGAAACATCGTCGCCGTCGACTTCGGCATCATGGGGCGGCTCGACCGCACGACCCGGAGCTTCCTGGCGGAGATGCTTCTGGCCCTGCTCGCACGCGATTACGGGCGCCTCGCCGAGGTCCACATGGCGGCCGGCTACCTGCCGCCGGGCCAGGCGCTGGAGACCTTCGCCCAGGCGCTGCGCTCGGTCTCCGAGCCGATCTTCGACCGGCCGCTGCACGAAATCTCCTTCGCCCGGATCCTGGCGCGGCTGCTGCAGCTCAGTGAATCCTTCAACCTGCCGGTGCAGCCGCAGCTGCTTCTTCTGCAAAAGAACATGCTGATGGCCGAAGGGGTCAGCCGCCGGTTGGACCCGGAGCTCAACATCTGGACCCTGGCCGAACCGCTGATCGAGGCCTGGATGCAGGAGAACCGGGGACCCGAGGCGCGCCTGCGCAACGCGGCGCAGGACCTCGCCGCAGCCTTCGAGCGTCTGCCGGCGCTGGCGGCCAACGTCGAGGCGGCGGCTTCGGACCTCGCCTCCGGCGGCCTGCGCCTGCATCCGGAGAGCGTGCAGGCGCTCAAGGGGCAGGGCGGCGGGCGAACCGCGCGCTGGGCCCTTTGGATCGCGCTCGCCGCGCTCGCCCTCGCGGTTGCCGCGGTGCTCTGAGCGAATTTCCGCCGGGGGGCCGGTCCCGAGGCTTGTCAGGGAAGGGCCCTGTCCTTACTTTATCTACGACATAAGACCGTGAAATTTAAGAAAATGACATCGCTTGCCGGCAAACGCATCCTTATCGTCATATCCGGGGGCATTGCAGGTTACAAATCCCTCGAGCTGATTCGCCGACTGCGCGAACGGGGCGCCTCGGTCCGCTGCATCCTGACCAAGGCGGGGGCCCGGTTCGTCACGCCGCTTTCGGTCGCCGCCCTGACCGAAGACCAGGTCTATACGGACCTTTTTTCGCTGACCGACGAAGCGCAGATGGGCCACATCCGTCTGTCCCGCGAGGCGGATCTGGTCGTGGTCGCCCCGGCGAGCGCCGACCTGCTGGCCAAGATGGCGGCCGGCCGCGCCGACGATCTGGCCTCGACCGCATTGCTTGCCACCGACAAGCCGATCATGGTGGCGCCGGCGATGAACGTGCGCATGTGGGAGCACCCGGCGACCCAGGCCAACCTCGACCTGTTGGAGAAGCGCGGCGTCCTCCGGGTCGGACCCGGCGAGGGCGACATGGCCTGCGGCGAGTACGGCATGGGCCGCATGGCCGAGCCCGAGGATCTCCTCGGCGCGATCGAGAACTTCTTTGCCACGGATGCGCGCTTGAGCGGCCGGCGGGCGCTGGTGACCAGCGGGCCGACCTTCGAGCCGATCGATCCGGTGCGCTACATCGCCAATCGTTCGTCCGGGCGCCAGGGCCATGCCATCGCCCGGGCGCTGGCGCGCCTCGGCGCCGAAACGACGCTGGTCACCGGCCCGACCCGGCTCGAGGATCCGGCCGGCCTCGAGGTGCTGCACATCGAATCGGCGGACGAGATGCTGGCCGCCTGCCGCCAGGCCTTGCCGGTCGACGTCGCGGTCTGCGCCGCGGCGGTCTCCGACTGGCGGGTTGCCGAGGCGCGCGGACAGAAGCTGAAGAAAAACGGCGGCGCGCCCCCGCGGCTCAAGCTGGTTGCCAACCCGGACATCCTGGCCGGACTCTCGGCCGCCGGCAACCAGCGGCCGCAACTGGTCGTGGGCTTCGCCGCCGAGACCGAGAACGTGATCGAGAACGCCGCCGCGAAGCGTGCGGCGAAGGGCTGCGATTGGATCGTCGCCAACGACGTTTCGCCGACAAGCGGCACCTTCGGGGGCGGCGAGAACACGGTCCATCTGATCGGCGCCGACGGCATCGAGTCCTGGCCGCGCATGAGCAAGGAAGCCGTGGCCGAGAAGCTGGCGGTGCGAATCGCCATTCACCTGAGCCGGACGCCAAGGAGCGGCGGAACATGAGCCGGATGGCCGTCCCCTTGCAGCGCCTGCCCCATGGCGCCGGCCTGGCGTTGCCCGATTACGCGACGGAGAAGAGTGCCGGCGTCGATCTGATGGCCGCGGTGGCGGAGGACGTGGTCCTGCGCCCGGGCGAACGCAAGCTTATTCCCAGCGGGCTCGCCATCGCCCTGCCGCCGGGCACCGAGGCCCAGGTGCGGCCGCGCTCGGGCCTGGCGCTGAAGCACGGCATCACGGTCCTGAACGCGCCGGGAACCATCGACGCCGACTACCGCGGCGAGGTCGGGGTGATCCTCATCAATCTGGGCGGGGAACCCTTTACCGTGACCCGTGGCGCCCGCATCGCCCAGATGGTGATCGCGCCCTGCACCCGGGCGCGCTGGCTCCCGGTCGAGGATCTCGACCGCAGCGCGCGCGGCGGGGGCGGCTTCGGCTCGACCGGCCTGGAACCCGAAGACGCCGGCGCGGGAGACCGCTAGCGCCATGCTGCGTCTTTCGAAGAAGCTGCTGTTCGCCATCGAGGCCGTGGTCGACATCGCCTACCACGCCGGGCCGGGGCCGGTGCGCTCGACCGACATCTCGCGGCGCCAAGGGATTCCCCGGCGTTATCTGGAACAGGTGCTCCAACAGCTGGTTCACAAGGGCGTGCTTTCCGGCCAGCGCGGCCCGCGCGGCGGTTACCGCCTGGCCCGCGAGCGCCGGCGCATCACCGTGGGCGAGATCGTGCGCATCATCGGCCAGCTCGAAGGCGCCAGCGACCCGGCAAGCGAGCCCGACGGCTCCGAGATCGGGGTCAAGGTGGTGCGCCCCTTGTGGATCGACATGCAGCGCGAAATCATGGGCCGCTTCGACACCGTGACGGTCGAGGAGCTTTGCAATCGGGCCCGCGAGCAGAACATCCCCAGCGAGACCGCCAGGATCCCCGACTTCAGTATCTAACTCTCAAGATCCGGCCTAAGCCCCGAATGCGCCCGCCGGGAAGGAACAGGTTTCATGGACAGCACGGCCCGGGCTCCCATACCGGAGTTTCGCGGAGAGTTTCGCGCGCGAATCTACGACAGCATCCTGGAGACCATCGGGGCAACGCCCCTGGTCCGCCTCGCCAAGCTGGCCGCGGCCCACGGCGTCAAGGCGGACATCGTCGGGAAATGCGAGTTCTTGAACCCGCTGTCCTCGGTCAAGGACCGCATCGGGTATTCCATGATCGCCGCCCTGGAGGCGGCCGGAAAAATCGGCCCCGATACGGTCATCGTCGAGCCGACCAGCGGCAATACCGGGATCGCGCTGGCCTTCGTCTGCGCCGCCAAGGGTTACCGCCTGATCCTGACCATGCCGGACACCATGTCGGTGGAGCGGCGCAAGATGCTGCGCC
>JBHIDD010000129.1:0-7424 GCA_046759925.1 Kiloniellaceae bacterium | reverse complement strand
CGATCTTGCCGGTCCCGCGCCGGGCTCCGGAGGGTTGTTTCCGTGATCCAGGTCACACTTGCAGCTCTCCTGCGGGCCGAACCCCCCGGCCAGTCGTCTCGGAGGCACGCGGCATGAAGACCCTATTCCTCTGGCCGGACCAGCCGGCCCCGCCAAGCGCCCCTGTGGTCCCTCATTCCCTCGACTACGCCGGGCGCCCGTCGTCCGAAAAGCGGGACGAGCTGGCCCGGGGCCTGCGAGACCAGGGCGCCGACGCGGCGGTGATCACCCAGCCCGATTCGATCGCCTGGCTCTTGAACGTGCGGGGCGGCGATGTGGCGCACAGCCCCTTGCCGCTGTCCTTCGCGCTGTTGCACGGCGACGGCGGCTGCGAGTGGTTCGTCGCCGGCGGCAAGGTGGGCCCCGGTCTGGAAACCCACCTCGGCGATGGCGTGCGCCTTCGCGCGCCGGAGGATCTGCGTGCCGCGCTGGACTCGCTTGGGCGCGCCGGCCGGCGGGTCCTGGCCGACCCGGAGACCGCAGCCTTCTGGATCTTCGAGCGGCTACGCGCCGCCGGCGCCGAAGTGGTGCCACGGGCCGATCCCTGCCAGTTGCCCAAGGCGCGCAAGAATGCGGTGGAATTGGCCGGGGCGCGCGCCGCCCACCTGCGGGACGGCCGGGCGCTCGTCCGATTCCTCGCCTGGCTCGACGGCGTGGCCGCGGCGCGGGCGGAAGAGGGCGATGGCATCAGCGAGATCGAAGCGGCCGAACGGCTGCTCGCCTACCGGCGCGAGAACGAGCTGTTCCGGAACCTCTCGTTCCGCACCATCTCGGGCGCGGGCCCCAATGGCGCGATCGTGCACTATAGCGTGACCGCGAAGAGCGACCGCCGCCTGGGCCTGGGCGAGCTCTACCTGGTCGATTCGGGGGCGCAGTATCTGGACGGCACCACGGATGTCACCCGAACGGTGGCGATTGGCGAACCGACGCCGGAGATGCGCGACCGTTTCACCCGGGTGCTCAAGGGCCATATCGCGCTGGCCTCGGCCCGCTTCCCGCGCGGCACAACGGGGGCTCAGCTCGACGTGCTCGCGCGCTATCACCTTTGGCAGACCGGCCTGGACTACGACCACGGCACAGGCCACGGGGTGGGCAGCTACCTGAATGTCCACGAGGGGCCGCAGCGCATCGCCAAGGTTTCGTCGCGGGTTGCCCTTGAGCCGGGCATGATCGTCTCGAACGAGCCGGGTTATTACAAGGCCGGCGCCTACGGCATCCGGATCGAAAACCTGGTGGCGGTGGTCGAGAGCGAGGCCCGATCCGACGACGAGCGGGAGATGCTCGCCTTCGAGACGCTGACGCTGGCGCCGATCGACCTCACCCTGGTCGATCCGGCGTTGCTGACCGCCGGCGAGATCGCCTGGCTCGATGCCTACCACGCCCGCGTGCGCGAGGCGCATGCCGCCCGGCTCGATGCCGCCACGGCGGCCTGGCTGGCGAAGGCGACCCGGCCCTTGACGGGGGGATCGGGCCGCCGCGGCGAATTCAAATAGGCATGCGGGATGCCGTTGATGCGGCGCGGGATCGCCGCCGGATCCTGGCCGGTGCGCTCGGCCATGGCCAGGTCTTCGCAGAAGACAAGACCGCTCGGCCCGGCCCGGCGCAGGGTCATGGGAACGCGCGCCCGGCAAGCCGCCCGCGCGATGGCCCTTGCCCGGGGCCGCGAGCTTGTCCGGGACGAACTCCGGGCGGTCTTCGGCGTTCAGCGGCCCACGCCCGGGTTCCGGGGACCGGCCTTTCAATTGCGACGAGACGCCGAACCGGGCCGGGTCGGGACCCGGTTGACAAACCCATTCAGAAATCGGCCCAGAAGCGGATCGGCTCGGCATCGGCCTCTAACGCGAAGCGGTGCAGGTCCAGGCAGAGCTCGATCAGCCCTTCCTCGTAGTCGAAGCTGTAGGCATCGGCCAGGACCTTGAGCTGGCGGAGCTCCTTTCTGGTCAGCGCGAGCGCCGGGCGGCCGTCGTCGGCCAGACCGGCCTCGCCGAGGCCGAAGACCTCGGCGATATCGGTCAGCCCGTAGTCGCCGTCCTGGTAGGCGTGGACCTGCACCACCTGGCCGCCGGGCCGGCGGGCGTAGACGCCGGGGCTTTCCGGTCGATCGGTCATGGCCGCCCGATCATGGCCAGCCAGTCCTGCTCGGAGAGGAGGGCGATGCCCAGTTGGGCGGCCTTCTTCGCCTTGGAGCCGGCATCCGCGCCGACCACCACGTAGTCGGTCTTCCTGGAGACCGCGCCGGCGACCTTGGCGCCCAGGGCCTCGGCACGGGCCTTGGCTTCGCTGCGGGTCTGGCTTTCGAGGGTGCCGGTGAAGACCACGGTCTTGCCGGCGATCGGCGAACCGCCGGTTTCCGGCCCGGCCACGGCCCGGATATCCAGTTGCTCCTGGAGGTCGTCCAGGACCGCCCGGTTGTGGGGCTCGGCGAAGAAGCCCACGATGTCGGTGGCCACCGAGGGGCCGATGCCGTCGATGCTGATCAGCTCGGCGTACTCGGCGCTTTCCGGATCCGCCGCCGCGGTCATGGCGCGGCGCCAGTTGTCCAGCGTTTCGTAATTCACCGCGAGCAGCTTCGCGGTCGCCTGCCCGACCTGGCGGATGCCGAGGCCGTAGATGAAGCGGTCGAGCGCTATGCTGCGGCGGGCCTCGACGGCCGCGAGCAGATTGCCGACCGACTGTTCGCCCCAGCCCTCGCGGGCTTCGATCTCCGCGGCATGGTCCGCGAGGCGGAAGATGTCGCCCGGTGTCTTGATCAGCCCGTCCCGCCAGAAGGCCTCGATCTGCTTGCTGCCAAGGCCCTCGACATCGAAAGCGTCGCGGCCGACGAAATGCTTCAGGCGCTCGACCGCCTGGGCCGGGCAGATCAAGCCGCCGGTGCAGCGCCGGACCGCCTCGCCCGCTTCGCGCACCGCCAGGCTGCCGCAGGCCGGGCAGTGCTCGGGAAAGGCATAGGGCTTGCTGCGCTTCGGCCGCTTGTCCGGGACCGCCGAGACCACCTGCGGGATGACCTCGCCGGCGCGCTGGATGACGACGGTATCGCCGACGCGCACGTCCTTGCGGGCGATTTCGTCCTCGTTGTGCAGGGTGGCGTTGGAGACCACCACGCCGCCGACCGTAATGGGCTCGAGCCGCGCGACCGGGGTGAGCGCGCCGGTCCGCCCGACCTGGATGTCGATCGCCTTGAGGACGGTTTCGGCCTGCTCGGCCGGAAACTTGTGGGCCACCGCCCAGCGCGGCGCCCGGCTGACGAAGCCCAGGCGCTCCTGCCAGTCGATGCGATCGACCTTGTAGACCACCCCGTCGATGTCGTAGGGCAGCTCCGGGCGCCGTGCCATGATTTCGCGGTGGTACGCCGTGACCTCGTCCAGGCCGTGGCAGAGCCGCGCCGGCTGGTTGATCGAAAATCCCCAGGAGGTCAGGCGGTCCCGCACCTCCTGCATGGATTTGCCCAGAGGCGCGGAGACCTCGCCCCAGCCATAGGCGAAGAAATGCAACGGCCTTCCCGCGGTCACCTTGGGGTCGAGCTGGCGCAGGGACCCGGCCGCGGCGTTGCGCGGGTTGGCGAAAATCTTCTCGCCGGCGCCTTTCCGGCGCTCGTTGAGGGCCTGGAAATCGTCGCGTCGCATGTAGACCTCGCCACGCACCTCGAGGACGTCGGGAACCTCGCCCGTGAGTAACTTGGGCAGGTCCCGGATCGTGCGCAGGTTGGCCGTGATGTCCTCGCCGGTCATCCCGTCGCCGCGGGTGGCGCCCTGGACGAAGCGACCCTTTTCGTAACGCAACGAGGCCGAAAGCCCGTCGATCTTGGGCTCGGCCAGGATCGCAAGGGCCGCGTCGGCGTCCAAGCCGAGGAACCGGCGGATGCGGGAGAGGAACTCGGCGACAGCCTCGTCGTCGAAGGCATTGCCCAGCGAAAGCATCGGAACCCGGTGGCGCACCTTGGCGAAAGCCGCGGCCGGTTCGGCGCCGACCCGGCGCGCGGGGCTGTCCGGGCGGACCAGCTCGGGGAACCGGGCCTCGATCGCTTCGTTGCGCCGCCGAAGCGCGTCGTAGTCGGCATCCGAAATCTCGGGCGCGTCCGCCTGGTAGTAGAGCCGGTCGTGGTGGCGGATCGCCTCGGCCAGCCGCTTCAACTCGGCGGTGGCCTGTTCGGGCGTCAACTGGTCCGCCGGAATCTCGGCTGCGCCGCTCATCGCTTATCCGCCCGGATCAGGCGCTTGCCGGCGCCGGTCTCGCCGGTCGGCGCGCAGAGTCCCCTTCGAAAGGTCCTATCGAGGCGGTCGATCGGAACGACATCGGGGACCGACTATTGGTATCAAATCAGCGACTTCCACACCCGGGATATCCAGGAGTCCCGATGTCGCTCCGGCCGCAGGTCGACGCCGGTCAGGAGCACGTAGCTGTCGGCGTACCAAGGACTTCCGGGAAAATTGTGGCCGAGCACCGCGGCGGTGGCCTGCGCCTCGTCGGCCACGCCGAGCGACAGGTAGCATTCGACCAGCCGGTGTAGCGCCTCCGGCACGTGGGTCGTGGTCTGATAGTCCTTGATCACCACCCGGAAACGGTTGATCGCCGCCAGGTATTCGCCCTGCTTCTGATAGAAGCGGCCGACCACCATGTGTTTGCCGGCCAGGTGGTCGCGCGCCAGGTCGATCTTCAAGGTGGCGTCGCGGGCATAGCGGCTGTCCGGGAAACGACGGACGACCTCTTCGAGCGCCTCGAGTGCGAGCTGGGTCTTCTTCTGGTCGCGGCCGACGTCCGAGATCTGCTCGTAGTGGCTGATCGCCCGGAGGTAATAGGCATAGGCGATGTCCCGGTTGCCCGGGTGGAGCTGGATGAAGCGGTCGAGTGCGTTGATCGCGTCGTCGTATTTGTTGTCTTGATAGTAGGCGTAGCCCGCCATGAGCTGCGCCTTGGAGGCCCACACCGAGTAAGGGTGCTGGCGCTCCACCTCGTCGAACAGGCGGGCGGCTTCCGCGTAGTCCGCGATCAGCAACTGGTCCATGGCGGCGTTGTAGAGCTGTTCGACCGGCCGCTCGACGTATTCGGGCTCGGACGTCGAACCGCAGGCCCAGAGGAGCAGGCACAGGCAAGCGACGGTTAGCGCGTGCATCGCAGGCGTATGCCGGCCGCGCGCGCGCGCCAGGGTCGACTGACATGACCGGGAGGGCCCCATTGCGCCGTCTGCCTCCCCTCGACCGTGCCTCGGATTCGGGTGGTTTCTCGGCGGACGACTATATGAGGAAGGGGTCCGCGCCTCAAGCCGGCCGGAATGCGGCGGCGCCCGAATAATCGGCGCCGCCGCGTTGCCGTCCCCTGCCCAGGAATCGGCCCGGTGCCATGCTTCTGCGATGGCGGCGCCTAGGCCCGGGCCGCCACCGCACGGACCGGCGGCACCGTGGCCCCCACCGGCTGCGCCAGATCGGTCTCGGTCATCTCGGTCCAGGTCCAGGCGCTGTGGTCCGCGAAGAGGGCCTTCAGCATGCGCAGGCTCAGCGCATGACCCGCGCGATAGCCGCGGACCCGTCCGATGACCGGCGCGCCGGCCAGATAGAGGTCCCCGATCAGGTCGAGCACCTTGTGGCGGACGAACTCGTTGTCGTAGCGCAGGCCGCCGTCGTTCAGGATCCGCCGGCCGCTGATCACGACGGCGTTGTCGAGCGAGCCGCCGCGGGCCAGCCCTTTCGCGCGCATGTTGTCGACCTCCTCCAGGAAGCCGAAGGTGCGCGCGCGCGAAACGTCGCGTTTATAGGTGGCATCCGACACCTGGATCGACCACCGCTGCCGGGCGACCACCGGGTTGTCGAACTCGATCTCGAAGTCGATTGACAACCCCGCGCCCGGCGCGATCGAGGCCGACCGGCACGGGTCCGCGACGGTTACCTCCTTGCGGATTCGCAACGCCCGGCGCGGCGCGTCCTGCTCGACGGTGCCGGCGCACTCGATCAGGAAGACGAAGGGCGCGGCGCTGCCGTCCATGACCGGCACCTCGGGCCCGTTGAGCTCGACGACGAGGTTGTCGATGCCGCAGCCGGCAAGCGCCGACATCAGGTGCTCGATGGAGCAAAGCTTGGCGCCGCCATCGCCGACCAGCGTGGTACAGAGCGGTGCCTCCACCGCGTTTTCCCAGCTCGCCTCGATTCGGGCGCCGCCTGCGACGTCGTTTCGGTGAAAGACGATCCCGGTCTCCGCCGCGGCCGGATGCAAGGTCATATTGACCTTGGCGCCGGTGTGCAGGCCGATACCCGAGCAGTGGATCGAATTCCTCAGCGTCTTCTGAGGAAGGAACCTGTTTGCCACCCCGCTCTGCCCCTCATCGTAGTTTTTTTCAACTCTGCCCAAGTGCTTGCAAGACGGCGGTTCCCGGCCCAACGGGACGATCCCCAAGGTGCCCCCCTGCAGCCAACGCGTCTTGCGGCAGAATCCCCCGCATTCCGTGCAAATGCCAATATCATACTTCAAGGGAACCTATAGACCGGTTCCCCTGAAGTCTTCCAATCACTCTTTGTTACAATATGTTACGGCCGTACCCGTTACTCTTTCCTTGAAGTTGGCCGATACTCCGATCAATTCGCCTGGCGGCGCAGGAAGGCCGGAATTTCGAGGAGGTCCTCGTCGGCCTGCCTGCTGCCGATCCGATCGGAGGGATCGAGTCCGGAAAGCTGCGGTTGCGCCGCGGCCTGCGCTGGTTCGCGGGGCGCGGATTGCGCCGCCGGCTTCGTCGCGGACTCGGTCGAAGTTCGGTCCGCCGGTTGGGCCGATACGGTGCGCCGCGTGGTGCCTTCCGTCGCGCCGACCTGTCCGGGGGCCGGCGGCTCGCCGCCTTGAGTTGCCGCCTGCAGGACGCGGGCCGCGCCGCCCGTCATCTTGGCGAACAGGCTTTGCGCCTTCTTGCGGTCGAAGCCCACGGCGGCCGCATGCGCCGCGCTGCGCGGCGCGCGGGAGCCGTTCGCCATCGCCGCCGCGGCGAAGGGCTCGGCCTCGGCGGCCTCCGCTGTCGCCTCGGGTTCGACCGGCGGCGGGGCGATGAAGCTGTCCTGCGTCGCGGCCTCATAGGCTTCGCCGGCCTGGCCCGCTCCGGTCGCCGGCACGGACTCCGGCATCGGCGCCTCGGCCTCGGCCGGCGGCGCGGCCGGGACCTCCGCGGTCGGTTCCGCCGCCGCCGTGCGCGCCGCGGGAGCGGAGTCGGGATCGTCGCCGCCGGCCATGATGATCGCGGCCGGTTCGGCCGGAGTTTCGCCCGCTTCCATCGCGGTCTTGGGCGTCTCCACCGTTTCGGTCGCGAGTTCGGCGGACCCGGCCGGCGGCTCGGCGGCGGCCGCCCGGTCGCCCGCCGCATCGCCGGATGCGGCGAGCGCGGTCGCCGCCCCATCGGTTCGGCAGGACAC
>JBHIDD010000128.1:0-7465 GCA_046759925.1 Kiloniellaceae bacterium | reverse complement strand
GAGCGATTTGGCCGAAATCGCCGGCGATTTCGGCATGACCGCCAGCCTCTGCGCCCAGCCGGAACTGCTGGGTCCGGGGCTCGAGCCGGCGCGCTGCATCGACGCGGCGCGCCTCTCGGCCGTCGCCGGGCGGTCGATTCCGGCCCGGACCAGAGGCAACCGGCCGGGCTGCCTTTGCGCCGAGTCGCGCGACATCGGCGCTTACGACTCCTGCCCGCACGGCTGCGTCTACTGCTACGCGGTGCGCCGCCAGGCGCTGGCCAAGCGCCGCTACCGGACCCACGACCCGACCGGCGATTTCCTGATCGCCTCGTCTTGAAACCGGCTTCGCGCCGAGGCGCGGGACAGGCACCAGAAACCCAAAGGCGCCCGGGCAACCATCGGCCGCTCAGGCCGTGGTGTCGACCCGGCCGCCGAGCTTGCTCCCGCCGTCATCGCCAGCGCCTGCGCCGTTCGGGGGGCCGGCCTGGCCGGCACCGTCGCCCTCGGGACCCGTCGTGCCGGTTGGTTCTCCCTCGTCCCGCTCCGCTGCCGGGGTGGCGGCCGGGCCGCCCTTGGCGACGCCGACCTGGGCCGGACGCAGCAAGCGGTCGCGCAGACGGTAGCCCGCCTGTATCACCTGAAGCACGGTGCCGGCCGGCTTGTCCGGGTCCGGGATCTCGAACATCGCCTCGTGGAAATGCGGGTCGAGCCGTTCGCCCAGCGGGTCGATCTTGACGATGTGATGGCGCTCGAAGACCGCGGTCAGTTCCTTTTCGGTCAGCGCGATCCCGGTAAGCAGGGTGCCGAGCTGCTCGTTGTCCTCGGCCGCCTCGGCCGGCACGCTGTCGAGGGCCCGGCGCAGGTTGTCGGCGACCGCCAGCAGATCTTTGATGAGCGGCGCCGCAGCATATTTCGCCACGTCCTCGCGCTCGCGCTGGCTGCGGCGGCGCAGGTTCTCGGTCTCCGCCAAGGCGCGCAGCAACTGGTCCTTGAGCGAGGCGATCTCGGCTTCGAGTCGCGCGACGGGATCTTCCTCCGCGGCCGCCTCGGCCTGCTTTGCCGCGGCTTCGGCCTCCGCCGCGGCCGTTGCCGCCTCGGCGGCCTCGGGCGCGCCGGGCCGGCGCTGAGCGGTGTCCTGTTTGGCCTTCGGTTTGCTGTCCTTGCGTTTCGCCATGCTTGAGCGCGGCTCCCTCTTCTGACAGACGGGTTATCCCACCATGCGCCCGATCACCTTGGCCGTATAGTCGACCATGGGAATGATTCGGGCATAGTCGATGCGGGTCGGGCCGATGACGCCGATGGCGCCGACGATCCGCTGTTGCGAGTCGCTATAGGGCGCAATGATCACCGAACATCCGGCCAGGTTGAACAGTTCGTTCTCCGCGCCGATGAAGATCTGCACGCCCTCCGCCGATTCGGTCAAGTCGAGCAGGCGCAGGAGCGCCTCCTTGGTCTCCAAGGCGGAGAACAGCTGGCGGATGCGCTCCAGGTCCTCGAGCGCGGTCACGTCTTCCAGGAGCTGCGCCTGGCCGCGCACGATGAGGACACCGCCCCGATCGTCGCCCGCCCAGGTGGCCAGGCCCAGCTCGACGACCTTGGTGGTCAGCGCGTCGAGCCGCGCCCTGTGCTCCTTCAGTTCCCGGCGGATGCCGGCCTGCACCTCGCCCAGCCCGTGGCCGACCAGCCGGGCCGAAAGGTAATTGCTGGCCTCGACCAGGGAGGAGGCGGGCAAGCCGACCGGCACGTCGATGATCCGGTTCTCCACCGCTCCGGAGGCGAAGACCAGGACCACCAGCGCCCGGCCCGGGCCGAGCGAGACGAATTCGATGTGCTTGAGCGGTTGGTCGATTTTCGGCGCCACCACCAGGCCGGCGCAGCGTGACAGGCCGGAAAGCATGTCGGTCGCCTCCTCCAGCACCTCGGGCAGGCTCCGACCCGAGGCGGCGCACTGGACCTCGATCTGTTCCTGCTCTTCCTTGGTCAGATTGCCGTGTTCGAGGAGTCCGTGCACGAAGAGGCGCAGGCCGATGTCGGTCGGCATGCGCCCGGCCGAAGTGTGCGGCGCGTAAAGCAGCCCCAGCTCCTCCAAGTCCGCCATGACGTTGCGGATCGTCGCCGGCGACAGGCCCATGCCGAGCCGTCGCGCGATCGTCCGCGAGCCGATCGGCGCGCCGGTCTCGACGTAGGCATCCACGATATAGCGAAAGATCTCCCGCGACCGTTCGTTCAACTCCTGGATCGCGGTCGTCTCCGCGGTTTTTTTCAGTTTTCGATGTTTCATGGCCTTCCGTTCGGGCGCCTTGGCCGCCGCCGCGGCGATACAGCAATGTAGGTGCACCCCCCAAAGGCGTCAACGCGAGGAGCGTTGCCGAATTCTTCTATGGAACTGCCTACGAAGATGCAGAAATCCCTCTGAAAGCGCCGCGAAGCCCGGCTGATATCGCCCCGCGAAGCCGCAATGCCCGGAGTGGACGGCCGCCGGCCCATGGGTTAGCTTGCGAAATCCGCAGCGGATCCCGGACTCCCGAGGTCGGTTCATGCGTCCCTCCGGCCGCGCGCCCAACCAGTTGCGCCCCGTCGTGCTGGAAATCGACGTCAACAAGCACGCCGAGGGCTCCTGCCTGGCGCGCTTCGGGGATACCCACGTGCTGTGCACCGCGTCGATCGAGGACGCCGTGCCGCCCTGGCTGCGCAACTCGGGCAAGGGCTGGGTCACGGCGGAATACGGCATGCTGCCCCGCTCCACCACCACCCGGACCAACCGCGAGGCCGCGCGCGGCCGGCAGACCGGGCGCACCCAGGAGATTCAACGCCTGATCGGCCGCTCCTTGCGCGCGGTCACCGATCTCTCCGGCTTCGGCGAACGTCAGATCAAGCTCGACTGCGACGTCATCCAGGCCGACGGCGGAACGCGCACCGCCGCGGTGACCGGCGGCTACGTGGCGCTCCACCTCGCCTATCGGCACATGAAGGAGGTCGGCGCGATCGCGCAAGTGCCCCTGACCGGTCAGGTCGCGGCGGTGTCCTGTGGCATCTATCAGGGCACCGCGGTGCTCGATCTGGACTACGAAGAGGATTCCAGCGTCCAGGCCGACGCCAACTTCGTGCTGACGGATTCCGGCGGGATCGTCGAGATCCAGACCACGGCCGAGGCGGAACCCTTCTCGCACGACCAGCTCGACGCGCTGCTCGGCCTCGCCGAAGCCGGGGTCAGGGAGCTGACCGCCCTGCAGCGCCGGGCGCTGGGACTTTCGGATGGCTCATGACCGACCGCGGCGTCGGCGAACGGCTGGTGGTCGCCAGCCACAACCCGGGTAAGCTGCGCGAGATCGCGGAGCTTCTGGGGCCGCACGGCGTTTCCGTCGCCTCGGCCCGCGAGCTTGGCCTGTCCGAACCGGAGGAAACCGGGATGAGCTTCGCGGAGAACGCGACCATCAAGGCGCGCGCCGCCGCAGAGGCCGCCGGGCTGCCGGCGCTCGCCGACGATTCCGGTCTCGTGGTGCCGGCGCTCGGCGGCCGGCCGGGCATCCATTCGGCGCGCTGGGCCGGGCCCAAGCGGGACTTCGGCCGGGCCATGGAACGGGTCGAACGCGAACTGGCCGAGGTGTGCGGAAAGGCGGGCGCGGCCGACCGCCGCGCCGCTTTCGTCTGCGCGCTCTGCCTCGCCTGGCCGGACGGCCGGAGCCGCGGCTTCGAAGGCCGGGTCGCGGGCAGCCTGGTCTGGCCGCCGCGCGGCGAACGGGGCTTCGGCTACGATCCCATGTTCCTGGCCGACGGCTACGACATCACCTTCGGCGAGATGGATCCGGCGCAGAAGCACCGGATCAGCCACCGGGGCCGGGCCTTCGAAAAGCTGGTCGCGGAGGTCTTCGGGGACGGCCGATGAGCGCCCGCCCGAAAATCCATTGCAATAACGAAACAAGTACCGGGGAGTCTGGTTTCGGGATCTATGTCCACTGGCCCTTCTGCCTATCGAAATGCCCCTACTGCGACTTCAACAGCCATGTCCGCGAGGCCGTGGACCACGGCCGCAGGCGCCGCGCCCTCCTGGCCGAGCTCGACCATTTCGTCCCCGAAACGGCAGGGCGCACCGTCACCAGCATCTTCTTCGGCGGCGGCACGCCCTCGCTGATGGACCCGGAGACCGTGGCGGCGGTGATCTCGGGCGTGGCGGCGCGCTGGAACCTTGCCGAGGACGCCGAGATCACGCTCGAGGCCAATCCGACCTCGGTCGAGGCGGGCCGGTTCGCCGCCTTCCGCCTGGCCGGGGTCAACCGCGTCTCGCTCGGCGTGCAGGCGCTGGATGACCGGGCGCTCGGGTTCCTCGGCCGCCGCCACGGCGCCGACGAGGCCCTGGCCGCACTCGCGCTCGCGCGGCGCAATTTCCCGCGGGTTTCCTTCGATCTGATCTACGCCCGGCCCGGCCAGAGCCGGGACGCCTGGCGCGCCGAGCTCGGCCGCGCGCTGGCCGAGGCGCCGGAGCACCTTTCGCTTTATCAACTGACCATCGAGGCCGGCACGGTCTTCCACGGCGCTTGGCGGCGCGGCGAGCTGGTCATGCCCGGGGAGGACGCGGCGGCCGCGCTCTACGAGACCACGCAGGAAGTCCTCCGGGAGGCCGGGCTGCCGGCCTACGAGGTCTCCAACCATGCCCGCCCGGGGGCGGAATGCCGGCACAACCTGACCTATTGGCGCTACGGCGACTACCTGGCCATCGGCCCCGGGGCGCACGGCCGGCTGACACGCGACGCTGAGGACGGCGGCGGATCGCGCAAGATCGCAACCCGCCAGCACCGGGCCCCGGAAGCCTGGCTCGCCGCGGTGGAGCGGCAGGGTCATGCCACGCGCAGCCGCGCGGAGCTGTCGGCCCAAGACCGTTTGGCGGAACTGGTCCTGATGGGCCTGCGCCTGACGGAGGGGATTTCGCGGGCGGCCTTCCGGCGCGAAACCGGCCTGGATGTCGAAGATGCGCTTGCCATGGCGCGTCTCACGGAACTGATCGCAGGCGGTTACCTGGAGCTCGACGCACGAGCCTTGCGCGCAACCGCGGCGGGGCGGACCCGGCTCAACGCCGTGATCGGTCGGCTTTTTTAGCCCCGCTAATAGCCCAGGCGTTGGAAACTGGTCGGCGCCGCCTCGAGCACCTCGAAGCCGCCGCGGCGCATCTCGAGGATCGCCAGGCTGCGCTCGACCTCGCCGCTCGGCAGAAAGCGGAAGAGTCCATCGACCCCGGAAAAGCCGCTGATCTGGGTGAGCACGGGCACGGTGAAATCCGGTTCCCGCCCGGCGGCGCGGCGCGTCAGCACGGCAGCAAGCGCGGTGGCATCGAAAGCAAGCGCGGCGATCCGCGGCGGCTCTGCGCCGAAGGTCTTCTGATACCGCTCGCGGAAAGCGGTCCAGAGATCCGGCGGCGGCGCGGTGAACCAGCCGCCGTTAAGCGCCGGCTCGGTGCCAAGCCTGGGGTCATCCCACAGCGCGGTGCCGAGGTAACGGATTTCGGCCGGGTCGACATCGAAATAGGCCAGCAGCGGCGCGATCGCCTGCAGACGATTGCCGCCTTCGGGCAGGACGACCGCCTCGAAGTCAGGCGCGCCCAGGGTTTCGAGATCGTCGAGGCGCTTCAAGGCCAGCTTCGCCGCCTCGTCCTCGCGATCGGCCAGGATTTGACGCTGTTCGAGCAGCGCCTTTCGTCTGGTTTCGTAATCGGCCAGGGCGCGCACCTCCGCGGTCAGGTCGATGGCGCCGGGCTTGTAGGAAACGACCCGCGAGAGCTCGGCCCCGTTGCGCAACACGGCCTCCTGCAAGGCCTGAACGACGGCGTCGCCATAGCGCGTCTTCGGCGCCAGGACCGCGAACCGGGTCAGGCCCTGCCGGCTGGCGTAGCCGACCAGGCGCCAGATCTGGGGGCGCGGCGCCAGGCCCATGACGAAGACGCCGTCGCCGGCGACCGAACGGTCGTTGGAAAAGGCGATCACGTTGACGCCGGCCAAGCGCGCCTCGGGCGCCACCGCCTCGGCCGAGGTTGCGAACAGCGGCCCCAGGATCAGCCGGACGCCTTCGCCAAGCGCCGAACGCACCGCCGCCCGGGCGCCCTCCGGCGTGCCGCCGGTGTCGCGCACGATAAGCGAAAAGCGCTCGTCGGCGACGTCGAACAGCGCGAGCTGCGCCGCATTGAGCATGGCCTGGCCGATTCGCCCGTGGCGGCCGCTGAGCGGCAGCAACAACGCGATCTTGATCGCGCGGTCGAGCTGGATTTCCGTGACTGCGGTTTCCGCAAGGTAGCTGGCCACGGCATCCGGTTCCCGCGCCGCGGCCTGGTCCGGAGCCAAGGCCTCCGGCGGCCCCGCCGCGGCCGGTGAGTCCGGCTCGGGGGTTACTTGCACCTGGGGGCCGCGGTCCGGTACCGTTGGCGACTGGCAGGCGGCCAGCAGCAGAAGCATCCCCAGGCCCAGCAAAAGCAAACCCGGGGATACGGTAGGAAAGCGGCGCGGTAGGGATGTCACCGAAATCGCACCCGAATCAGTCGTCCTCGGCGCGCGCTGAACCTATCGGGACGGCGCCGCGAAGTAAACCGGCGCTTGGCGCCAAACCCGGCCCGGGGCTCTACCTCGTCGCCACGCCGATCGGCAACCTGGCCGACGTCAGCCTGCGGGCCCTCGGCCTGCTCGCCAAGGCGGACCTGATCGCCTGCGAGGATACCCGAGTCACCCGCAAGCTCCTGACGCGGCACGGCATCGAGACGCCGCTCCTCACCTACCACGAGCACAACGCCCGGCGCATGCGCCCGAAGCTCATCGAACAGATAAAATGTGGCAACGCGGTGGCGCTGGTCTGCGACGCCGGCACGCCGCTCATTTCCGACCCCGGCCACAAGCTGGTCGCCGCCGCCATCGCCGAAGGCCTGGCGGTGACCGCGCTGCCCGGGCCCTCGGCGGCGCTAACCGCCCTCACGCTCTCCGGCCTGCCCAGCGAGCGCTTTCTCTTCGCAGGGTTCCTGCCGGTCAAGACCTCGGCCCGACGCCAGGCGCTGAGCGACTTGGCGCCGGTCAAGGCGAGCCTGGTGATCTTCGAATCCCCGCGCCGCCTGGCGGCCGCGCTCGCCGACATGGCCGATGTGCTCGGCCCGCGTCCGGCGGCGGTGGCCCGCGAGATGACCAAGCTTCACGAGGAGCTGCGCCGGGGTTCGCTGGCCGAACTGGCCGCCCATTACCGCGAAACCGGTCCGCCCAAGGGCGAGGTGGTGGTCGTCGTCGGCCCACCGGCGGAAAACTCCGGCGCGCGCGCCGCCGAAGACCTCGACGCCAAGCTGCGCGCCGCGCTGGAAAGCGCCAGCCTGCGCGATGCCGCGGCGGCCGTGGCCGCGGCCACGGGCCTGCCCACGCGCCAGGTCTACGCGCGGGCGCTGCACCTGGCGACGGGCAGGCGCCGCAGTGGCGCGGGATGACCCGCGGGGCGCGCCGCGGGACCGCCGCGGGATGCGGCT
>JBHIDD010000127.1:0-7469 GCA_046759925.1 Kiloniellaceae bacterium | reverse complement strand
CCTTGAGCCGCTCGGCGATGCGCTTGCGCAGCCGGGTCATGCGCACCCGCTCCTCCCGCGCGCCCGGCTCGGCCGCGGGCGGCGCCACCGGGACGGCGGGCCCGGGCGCGGGGGCCCTGCCCTCGAGGAAGTCGAGCACGTCCGCCTTGAGGAGCCGCCCGTCCTTGCCGGTGCCCGGGATCTGGCGCGGGTCGAGCCCGTTGTCGTCGATCAGCTTGCGCACGGCCGGCGACAGGGTCTTTTCCGCGGCGTCGGGGGCTGCGCTCGGCGTCGTGCCCGGCGCCGCCGCGGGGGCCGGCGCGGCGGTGGCGGGCTCGGCCGCTTCCGGCGTGGCCGCACTCGGCACTGCCTCCGCCGCGGGCTTGGCGGCGGCCGGGGCGCCGGCACCTTCGGCGATCCGGCCGAGCACCGCGCCCACTTCGACGTTGTCGCCCTCGGCGGCCAGGACCTCGGAGAGCACGCCGGCGATCGTCGCGTTGACCTCGAGGGTGACCTTGTCGGTCTCCAGCTCGACCAGCGCCTCGTCGACCCGGACCGCCTCGCCGGGCTTCTTGAGCCACTGCGCGACGGTCGCCTCGGTCACCGATTCGCCCAGCGCGGGCACCATGATATCCGTCGCCATCTTCACCTCTTCTCGATTGCCGCGCGCGGTCCCGCCGCGCGCCGTAAATGCCTTGCCTCACGTGCCCCTGTTCGCCCTCACCTCGGCTTCTTGCGCCTTTCGGGTCGCGATCCGGCTCATCGCCGGCTTGCCGATCGCGAGCGCCTCGTCGATCAACTGCGCCTGTTCCTTGGTGTGCCGCTCGACGAGGCCGGTCGCCGGCGATGCGGCCGAGGGCCGGCCGGCGTAGCGCGGCCGCGGGTATTCGGCCCCGATTTCCTCCGCGACCTCCTGGACGAAGCTCGAGGCGAAGCTCCAGGCACCCATGTTGCGGGCCTCCTCCTGGCACCAGACGATGTGACAGTGCTTGTAGGGCTCCAGCTCCACGGCGAGCGCGTCCGCCGGGAAGGGATAGATCTGCTCCAACCGGAGGAAATGCACGTCCCTGATGCCGCGCTTTGCCCGCTCCTCGACGAGGTCGTAGTACACCTTGCCGGAGCACAGCACGATCTGCTTCGCCTGCCTAGGGTCGCAGGGCAGCTCATCGCAGTACATGACCCGATGGAAGGCGGAGCCCGGCCCGAAGTCGGCGAGCTTCGAGACGGCGCGCTTGTGGCGGAGCAGCGATTTCGGCGTCATGACGATGAGCGGCTTGCGGAACTTCCGGTGCATCTGCCGGCGCAAGACATGGAAGTAGCTCGCCGGCGTGGTGCAGTTCACCACCTGGATGTTGTCCTCGGCGCAAAGCTGGAGGTAACGCTCGAGCCGGGCCGAGGAATGCTCCGGGCCCTGGCCCTCGTAGCCGTGCGGCAGCAGCATGACCAGGCCGGACATCCTGAGCCACTTGGATTCGCCCGAGGCGATGAACTGGTCGATGATGACCTGGGCGCCGTTGGCGAAGTCGCCGAACTGCGCCTCCCAAAGGACGAGCGCCCGCGGCTCGGCGAGCGAATAGCCGTACTCGAAGCCGAGCACCGCCATTTCGCTCAAGGGGCTGTCGATGACCTCGATCCTCTGCTGGCCCTCGCGAACGTGGTTGAGCGGCAGGTAGCGCGCTTCGGTCTCCTGGTCGACCAGGCTGACATGGCGTTGCGAGAAGGTGCCGCGGTTGCAGTCCTGACCCGAAAGCCGCACCGGATGGCCCTCGACAAGCAGGGTGCCGAAGGCAAGCGCCTCGGCGGTCGCCCAATCGATCCCCTCGCCGCTCTCCAACATCCTGCGCTTGGCATCCAGCTGCCTGACGATCTTGCGGTGCACGTTGAAATCGGGGGGCAACCTGGTGAGCGCCGCGCCGACTTCTTTCAGCGTCTTGATGGGAACCGCCGTCTTGCCGCGGCGCGGATCGAAGCCGCGCACGACCTCGAGCCCCGACCAAGCGCCCTCGAGCCAGTCCGCCTTGTTCGGCTTGTAACCCGTCGCGGCTTCGAACTCCGCCGCCAGGCGTTCCTGCCACCGGGTCATCATGCTTTCGGCCTCTTCGCCGGTGACCGTGCCCTCGGCGATCAGGCGCTCGGCGTAGATTCGCCGCGTGGTCGGATGCCCCTTGATCCGCCGGTACATCAGCGGCTGGGTGAAGGCCGGCTCGTCGCCCTCGTTGTGGCCGTGGCGCCGGTAGCAGAACATGTCGATGACCACGTCCTTCTTGAAGGTCTGCCGGAACTCTGTGGCGATGCGCGCCACGTGCACGGTGGCCTCCGGATCGTCGCCGTTCACGTGGAAGATCGGGGCCTGGATCATCTTCGCCACGTCCGAGCAATAGGGCCCGGAGCGCGAGTTCACCGGGTTCGTGGTGAAGCCGATCTGGTTGTTGACGATGAAATGGACGGTGCCGCCGATGCGGTAACCCTTGAGCTCGGAGAGGTCCAGGGTCTCCGGCACTAGGCCCTGGCCGGCGAAAGCGGCGTCGCCGTGCATCAAGAGCGCCATGATCTGGCTGCGGTCGGTGTCGCCGCGCTGCACCTGCTTGGCGCGCACCTTGCCGACGACCACCGGGTTGACCGCCTCCAGGTGCGAGGGATTGGCGGTCAGCGACAGGTGAACGGTGTTCTCGTCGAACTCGCGGTCCGAGGAGGTTCCAAGGTGATACTTGACGTCGCCCGAGCCGCCGACGTCCTCGGGATGCGCGGCCCCGCCCTGGAACTCGGAAAAGATCGCGCTGAACGGCTTGCCCATGAAGTTGGCGAGCACGTTGAGCCGGCCGCGGTGCGGCATGCCGATCACCACCTCTTTGAGACCCAGCTGGCTGCCCCGCTTCAGGATCTGCTCGAGCGCCGGGATCATCGATTCGCCGCCGTCGAGGCCGAAGCGCTTGGTGCCGGTGTACTTCTTGTCGAGGAACTTCTCGAAGACCTCGGCCGCGGAGAGGCGCTCCAGGATCGCCCGCTTGCCGGTCTCGGTGAACTGGGTCCGGTTGTGGATCGACTCGATGCGCTCCTGGATCCAGGCCTTCTGGGCCGGATCCTGGATGTGCATGAACTCGACCCCGATCTTGCCGCAATAGGTGGCGCGCACCACCCGCATGATCTCGCTCAGCGTCGCGGTCTCCAGGCCCAGCACCTTGTTGATGAAGATCGGCCGGTCGAGGTCGGCCTCGGTGAAGCCGTAGCTCAAGGGGTCGAGCTCCGGATGGGGCTCGCACGGGGCCAGGCCAAGCGGGTCGAGATCGGCTTCCAGGTGGCCGCGCACCCGGTAGGCGCGGATCAGCATCAGCGCCCGGATCGAATCGATGGTCGCCGCCCGGATGTCGTCGGCGGTGATCTGGCGGCCGCCGGCCACCCCTTCGGCGACCGCGGCGACACTTCCGCCGTCGGTGATCGCCGCGCCGTCGCGCGTGGCCCGCGCGCGCGGCGCCCAGCTGGCGCCGCGCAGCTCGTCGATTACCGCGCGGGCGTCCTCGTTCAATTCCTTGAAGAAGCCCTGCCAGCTCGGGTCCACCGCGCCGGGGTCGTCCAGGAATCGGGCATAGAGTTCGGCGATAAAGATGCCGTTGGAACCGAAAAGGAACGAGTTCTCTTCCAAGCGTTGATTCGACATGGTCCACCACAGTTCGCCGGGGCGGCCCCGGCCGGGCCGCCGCCGGCCATGATTTCCGGTTAGGCCGCCATCGCCTTCACCATGGTCGAGCCGAGGCTGGCCGGGGACTCCGCGACCATGATGCCCGCGGACCTAAGCGCCTCGATCTTGCCTTCTGCGGCGCCCGTGCCGCCGGCGATGATCGCACCGGCGTGGCCCATGCGACGGCCCGGCGGCGCGGTCAGTCCGGCGATGAATCCGGTCATCGGCTTCTTGGCGCCGGCGGACTCGTAGAACGCGGCGGCCTCCTCCTCGGCGGCGCCGCCGATCTCGCCGATCATGAGGATGCCCTCGGTCTCCGGATCGGCCAGGAACAGTTCGAGGCAGTCGACGAAACTGGTGCCGCCGATCGGGTCGCCGCCGATGCCGATGCAGGTGGATTGCCCGAGGCCCGCCGCCGTGGTCTGGGCCACCGCTTCGTAGGTGAGCGTCCCCGAGCGCGAGACGATCCCGATCCTGCCGCGCCGGTGGATGTGGCCCGGCATGATGCCGATCTTGCATTCATCCGGCGTGATGATGCCGGGGCAGTTGGGACCGATCAGCCGCGTGGCGGAGCCGGCGAGCGCGCGCTTCACCTTGAGCATGTCGAGCACGGGAATGCCTTCGGTGATGCAGACGATGAGCGCCAGGCCGGCCGCGACCGCCTCGAGAATCGCATCGGCCGCGAAGGGCGGCGGCACGTAGATGACCGAGGCATCGGCCCCGGTTTGCTTGACCGCCTCCTCGACCGTGTTGAAAACCGGCAGGTCCAGGTGCGTGGTCCCGCCCTTGCCGGGGGTGACCCCGCCGACCACCCGGGTGCCGTAGGCGATCGCCTGCTCGGAGTGGAAGGTGCCCTGGGCCCCGGTGAAACCCTGGCAGATGACCTTCGTCTCCTGGCCCACCAGGATCGCCATCTAGGCCGCCTCCTTGACCGCCTGGACCACCTTCGCGGCGGCATCCGCCAGGTCGTCGGCCGAGAGGATCGGCAGGCCCGATTCCCTCAGGATCTTCTTGCCGAGCTCCACATTGGTGCCCTCCAGGCGCACCACCAGGGGCACGCCGAGCGACACCTCGCGGGCGGCCGCCACCACGCCTTCCGCGATCACATCGCAGCGCATGATGCCGCCGAAGATGTTGACCAGGATGCCCTCGACGTTGCGATCGGAGAGGATGATCTTGAAGGCCGCGGTGACGCGCTCCCTGGTGGCGCCGCCGCCGACGTCGAGGAAGTTGGCCGGCGCGCCCCCGTAGAGCTTGATGATGTCCATGGTCGCCATGGCGAGCCCCGCGCCGTTGACCATGCAGCCGATGTTGCCGTCGAGCCTGATGTAGCTTAGCTCGTGGCGCGCGGCCTCGCGCTCCATGGCGTCCTCTTCGTCCTCGTCGCGCATGTCGGCGATATCCTCGTGCCGGAACAGCGCGTTGTCGTCGAAGTTCATCTTGGCATCGAGCGCAAGCACCTGGCCGTCGCCGGTCACGACCAGCGGGTTGATCTCCACGATGCTCGCGTCGAGCTCGGTGAAGGCCTTGTACATGGCCGTCGTGAAGTTGACGGCCGCGCCGACCTGCGTGCCCTCGAGCCCCAGGCCGAAGGCGATCTTGCGCCCGTGATGGGGCATCATGCCGATCGCCGGATCGATCGCGACCTTCAGGATCTTCTGAGGACTCCTTGCGGCCACCTCCTCGATCTCCATGCCGCCTTCGGTCGAGGCCATGATCGTGATCCGGCTGGTCGCCCGGTCGACCAGCATGCCGAGGTAGAGCTCGCGCGCGATGTCGCAGCCCTCTTCGATATAGAGGCGCTTGACCTCCTTGCCTTCCGGCCCGGTCTGCCGGGTCACCAGGACGTGGCCGAGCATCTTGCGGGCGTTCTCGCCGACCTCGGCCGGCGCTTTGCACAGCCGCACGCCGCCGAGGCCGTCCGGATTGTCCTTGAATCGCCCGGCGCCGCGGCCCCCGGCATGAATCTGGGACTTCACCACCCAGACCGGCCCGCCCAGACCGCGCGCCACGCGCTCCGCCTCTTCCGGGGTAAAGGCCACGCCGCCGCGCGGGACGGTGACGCCGAACTTGGCCAGCAGGCCCTTGGCCTGGTACTCGTGAATGTTCATCGAGCCTCGATTGGGATGGTTTGCAAGAGCCTTCTTGCCCGACTCCGGATCTGCAAAACGCCCGTGCCTCATGAATCCGGCCCGGTGGGCCGAGGCGCCGCCTGACGGCCCCGCCGCGCCGAGCCGGGGCTACTCTAGCATCCTCCCGAAGCCGCGCAACCGGCCCTCCGCGGCGGATTCGCGCATCGCGGATACCTCCCTGGAGCCAACACCTACCGCTTCGGCTTGCGCCTGGTCCGCGGTCTGGCGCCCGGTTTTTTGGCCGCGGAGGTTCCGGCCGTGGATTTGCTCCGGCCCGTCCGCACCGGTTTGCCGGCCGCTTTGGCCGCGCCCGTCCTGGCCGGCTTATGCGTCGCCGGGGCTTGCGGTCTGGCGGCGGCCTTCCGCTTCAGCGCCTTGCAGGCATCGACCAGCCCCCGCACGGCGCCGACCGACTTCTGCAGGCGGGCCTGTTCGCGCTTGGTGAGCCGCAGTTCGACCACGCGCTCGACCCCGCCCGCGCCGATCACCACCGGCACGCCGACGTAGAGCCCTTTGACGCCGTATTCGCCCTTTAGATAGGCCGCGCAGGGCAGCACCCGCTTCTTGTCCTTGAGATAGGATTCGGCCATGGCGATGGCGGAAGCCGCCGGCGCGTAGAAGGCCGAGCCGGTCTTCATCAGGCCGATGATCTCGGCGCCGCCGTCGCGGGTGCGCTGGACGATCTCGTCGACCCGCCGCTTCGTGATCCAGCCCATCTTGACGAGATCGGGCAGCGGGATGCCGGCGACCGTCGAATAGCGCACCATGGGCACCATGGAATCGCCGTGACCGCCCAGCACGAAGGCGCTGACGCTTTCGACCGAAACGTTCATGTCCTCGGCCAGGAAATAGCGGAAGCGCGCCGAATCCAGCACGCCGGCCATGCCGACGACCTTGTTGGTCGGCAGGCCGCTTTCCTGCTGCAGGACCCAGACCATGGCATCCAGCGGGTTGGTGATGCAGATCACGAAGGCCTCGGGGCAGTTCTTCCCGATGCCGGCGCCGACCGCGGCCATGACCTTGGCGTTGACCTCCAGCAGATCATCGCGGCTCATGCCCGGCCGGCGCGGCACTCCGGCGGTGACGATGACCACGTCGGCGCCCTTGATCGCGCCGTACGTTCTGGCCCCGGCCAGCCTGGCGTCGAAGCCCTCGATCGGCGAAGTCTGGACCAAATCGAGGGCCTTGCCCTCCGGTATGCCCGCGACGATGTCGAAGAGCACGATGTCGCCCAGTTCCTTGAGGCCGGCGAGCAGGCCAAGCGTGCCGCCGATGTTGCCGGCGCCAATGAGCGCGATCTTCCTGCGAGCCATGATCTGCTCCCTGGTGACGAATTCGGCCTTGGCGGTCATGACCCGTGATACGCGGCGGGCGTTCCAGACCGGTCTCACGGTCCCCCCTGCGAAACGCGGGCTTACCTACTCCGAATCCGTCGGGCGGGCAAGGGCGGGGGCTGTGCGCCTTCACCTCTTGTGCGCATTGTGCGCATTGTGCGCAACCACCCGATCGCGCCGTTGGTTCATCAGATCGACGAGGCCCTGAAGCCTCATCCCGAAGGTGGCGTGCAGATGGCCCCCCTTGGCCGCGCGCCAGTAGATGCGGTAGGCCGTGGACCGCAACCCGGACGGCCCGGGCCCTCGACGACGCGCTCTGTGCCACCAACGAGGACTACAAGATCCACC
>JBHIDD010000126.1:0-7520 GCA_046759925.1 Kiloniellaceae bacterium | reverse complement strand
GCGTGTTGGTGCCGTCGATGTTCATGGCGCAGGACCCGCACACCCCCTCGCGGCAGGAGCGCCGGAAGGTGAGCGTCGAATCGACCTCGTTCTTGATCTTGATGAGCGCGTCCAGGACCATCGGCCCGCAGTCGTCGAGATCGACCTCGTAGGTATCGAGCCGCGGGTTGGCGCCGTCCTCCGGGTTCCAGCGGTAGACCCGGAAGCTGCGGAGGTTCTTCGCCCCCGGCTGTGCGGGATAGGTCTTGCCCTCGGCGACCTTCGAGTTTGCCGGCAGGGCGAATTCAACCATGGACCACGCTTTCGACCTTGCCTAGTACACCCTGGCCTTGGGCGGGAAGGACTGGACTTCGTTGGTGAGGGGTTGCAGTTGCACCGGGCGGTCGTCGATGTTGACCGCGCCCTTTTCGTCGCACCAGGCCAGGGTATGCTTCAACCAGTTCTTGTCGTCGCGCTCGGGGAAGTCCTCGCGCGCGTGCGCCCCGCGGCTTTCCTCGCGGTTGGCGGCGGAGGCCATGGTGACCACCGCCTGATACCTCAGGTTGTCGAGCTCGAGGGCCTCCACCAGGTCCGAGTTCCAGATCATCGAGTGGTCGCTCACCCTGAGGTCGTCGCGCTGGGCCCAGGCCTCGGCGAGGGCCTCGATGCCCTGCCGCAAAACCTCGCCGCTGCGGAACACCGCGGCGTGGGTCTGCATCGTGCGCTGCATCGCCTCGCGCAGGGCCGCCGTAGGGCTTGCGCCCGCGGCCTGGCGCGCCTTGTCCAGGCGGGCGACGGCCGGCTCGTGGGCATCGCGCGCCAGCGGCGCCTGGTTTTCGCCGGGTTTCAGGATCTCGGCGCAGCGCATGGCCGCCGAGCGCCCGAAGACCACCAGATCGAGCAACGAATTGGAGCCCAGGCGGTTGGCGCCGTGGACCGAAACGCAGGCCGCCTCGCCGATCGCCATCAGCCCGGGGACCACGGCATCGGCCTCGCCGTCCGTTTTCGTGACCACCTCGCCGGTATAGCGCGCCGGAATCCCGCCCATGTTGTAGTGGCAGGTCGGCAGCACCGGAATCGGCTCCTTGGTGACGTCGACGCCGGCGAAGATGCGCGCCGATTCGGCGATTCCGGGCAGGCGTTCGTTGATCAGGTTCGGGTCCAAGTGCTCGATGTGCAGGTAGATGTGGTCCTTTTTTGCGCCGACACCCCGGCCCTCGCGGATCTCCACGGTCATCGCGCGGCTGACCACGTCGCGGCTGGCCAGGTCCTTGGCGCCGGGCGCGTAGCGCTCCATGAAGCGCTCGTCCTCGGAATTGGTGAGATACCCGCCCTCGCCGCGCACCCCTTCGGTAATCAGGCAGCCGGCGCCGTAAATGCCGGTCGGGTGGAACTGTACGAACTCCATGTCCTGCAACGGCAGGCCGGCGCGCAGCACCATGCCGCCGCCGTCGCCGGTACAGGTATGGCCGCCGGTGCAGGAGAGGTAGACCCGCCCGTAGCCGCCGGTGGCCAGGATCACCATCTGCGCCCGGAAGCGGTGGATGGTGCCGTCGTCCAGGTTCCAGGCGACCACGCCGCGGCAGCCGCCGTCTCCCATCATCAGGTCGATGGCGAAGTATTCGATGAAGAACTCGGCCCGATGCCTCAGGCTCTGCTGGTAGAGGGCGTGAAGGATCGCGTGACCGGTGCGGTCGGCCGCGGCGCAGGTGCGCTGGGCGATGCCTTCGCCGAACTTCGTGGTCATGCCGCCGAAAGACCGCTGGTAGATCCTGCCCGCCTCGGTGCGGCTGAATGGCACGCCGTAGTGCTCCAGCTCGACGACGGCGGCCGGCGCCTCGCGGGTCATGTACTCGATGGCGTCCTGATCGCCCAGCCAGTCCGAGCCCTTGACCGTGTCGTAAGCGTGCCAGCGCCAGTCGTCCTCGCCCATGTTGCCGAGCGCCGCCGAGATGCCGCCCTGCGCCGCCACGGTATGGCTGCGCGTCGGGAAGACCTTGGAGACGCAGGCGGTCTTAAGGCCCGCTTCGGCCAGGCCCAGGGTCGCGCGCAGGCCCGCGCCGCCGGCGCCCACGACCACGACATCGTGGGTGTGATCGACGATTTCATAAGCCTTCGTCATGGCTAACCCTCGAACAGAAGCACGAGGACCGAGAGCACCCCGGTGAGGCCCAGGACGAGCGCGCCGGCCTTGACCAGCACGATGGCCGCGAATTTGGCGGCTTCGTGATGCACGTAGTCCTCGATCACCACCTGCAGACCGAGGTAAGCGTGATGGAAGGTCGCAACGATCAGGAGGATCAGTAGGCCGGCGACCACGGGGGAGCCGATCCAATCCCGCATCGCGTAATAGTCGGCCCCGGCCATGGCGACCACCGAGGTAACGAACCAGACGCTGAGCGGCACCAGGGCCAGCGCGGTCAGGCGCTGCGCCCACCAGTGCGTCACGCCGTCCTTGGCCGAACCGAGGTCGCGCACCCGGCCGAGCGGCGGACGCAGGGACATTCAGAATCCTCCCATCGCGCCGTAACCGGCGATCCAGCTGATCAGCGTCAGAACCGCGGTGGCGACGATCACCGCCCGGCCGGAGCGGTAGACCGTGGCCAAATCGAAGCCCAGCCCCGCGTCCCAGAACAGGTGCCGAATGCCGTTGCTCAGGTGATAGAACAGGGCAACCGTCCAGCCGAAAAGCAACAGGCGTCCGATGAGCGAGCCGATCAAGCCGCGCGCCGTCTCGTAGGCCTCGGCGCCCGAGGCCGCGGCGACCAGCCAGTAGACGAGCAGCAGCGTCCCGATCGCAAGGGCGACCCCGGTGATCCGGTGCAGGATCGAAAGGACCGAGGTGAGCTGCGCCCGATAGACCTGCAGGTGCGGCGATAACGGCCGGTTCCGGACGGTCATGGACGAGCTTCCCCCAAGGGGCGAACCGGGTGAGGAACGGATTCGATGCCTGACGAATGACAGATTTATCAGAAGGCACGAGTGATTTAGACCGCCATGCAACATGAGTCAACGTCGCCCCCGGGACCGGGCGCGGATCCGGCGCAGGACGCCTCTCATTCGCGGTCGGCGGCGGTCTCCCGGCCCCGGCCAGGGCGGCATCGGTCCGGGGCCCTCCGGGCCCGGTAGCGGCCTTGCCGCGGCGGCGGCTCGACGGGGACGCCGGCCCCCGGATCGCTGCCCCGCGCCGGTCTTGTTGGCTATCTGATAGGTGTTGATGGGGGGACGCCGACCCCGGGATCGCTGCCCCGCGCCGGCCCGGGCGACGATTTTGGCACGGCAACGGAAATTTTTCCGGTTGCGATGAAGACCGGCTATCCGCCGTCACATCTCGTGCAACCAAGACAAACCCGCAAGGCGGCACCGCAAGAAATGTGGATAAACCTGTGGAGAAGTTGTGGAGATGTTGTGAAATAAAACAATAATTATGCACAGGAAATTCCAACAAAAACTCATTTTTTTCTTGTCCGATTAAGAAAACCGCGCGAGGCTGGCTTGCCGCGCGAAAGCGCCGGGGGATCGCCGGGCGTGCCGTGCCGGTTGGACTTCGGCCCGACCGGATCGGGCGCGAATGGCGATGTCCCCGGGGGCGGCGGATCCCTTCCCAGGGGGTCCGCGGTCCGGCGGCGGCGGCGATGCCTGTTCGCAGGTCATTGCCGCCGGTTCGGAAGGCTTGGCGGGCTCGCGCGCCTCCTTCCTTCCGACCGGGGCTGTGCTCCTTCCCTGCGCGGGAGCGGCGGTCCCGGCCGGGCAAGGGAGTTCCTTGGGGGGCTCCACTGGGCCCGAGGCTCCAGGATCCTTCGGGAACCGGGAGCGGTGCTTCAGAGCTCCTGGAGTTCTGAAGCCACGGAGCCCGCAGGGGATGGGTTTTCGGACCCGTCCCGGCCCGGCAACGCGCCAAGATCCCTGCGGTGAAGCCTGCTTTCCCGCCGGGATCCGGGACGCCGTCGGAAGGATCGGATGATGGGCTCGCCCAAGGCGACCGGACGGGGTTGCGGCGCCTTTCGGGAGCCGCCGTCCCCGCTGCGGCTGATATCGTGTCGCCAGGTTCGGTATCGGCGCTCGGGGGACGACAAAGCCGCCCGCACGCTCTAGCGTGCAGAGCCGGTCACGGCTCACGAGGCGCCGGGAAGTGCTCCTCCAGGGCACGGCGCAGTGGGTTTTCACCCCTGCACCCGGCGCCTCATTATTTATCATGTCCGATGGCCCCTAACAACTAAATTTTGTAGTTCCTAAAAAAACGTAGACTAAATGTAGCGCCCGATCGGGCATCCCGCCGCACGCCGGCCGAGGCCCCGCCGCACTGAATCGGTGCGCCGTGAGGCGACCGTTGGATCGAAGCGGACAAGCGCGTAGGGCAAAAAAACCCCCGGTAGCCACGAGCTGCCAAAGCAAGTTCCAAGCAGGTTTTCGAAACTCCGCCCACAGCGCGTGTGGGCGGGCTTCGCAAAATCTGCTGGACTTTTAAAGGCTTGCAGAGTGATCTTGGCCCGGCCATTCGTGGCCGGATCAAGAACACTCTGCTTAGGCGCGCCGCGGCATCAGCACCGTGTAGTCGAGGTCCAGCACCACGGCGGGATCGGGCTTGCCGCCCGCGCCGTGGAGCGGAAAGTCCGCGCAGGGGCGGTCTTTGGCGGCCACGGTTCGAAGACGCAAAGCGCCCAGGTCCGCGCGCCCAGGCAGCGCGATGATCTCCAGGACCTCCGACCAGGCATAGATCGTATCGCCCGCAAAGCTGGGGGCTACGTGCCGGCCGCCGTTGATGGCGGCGATGCGAAAGGCATTGCCCAGCCCGTTGAAGCTGAGCGCCCGGACGAGCGACATGATATGGCCGCCGTAGACGATGCGCCGACCGAAGCGGCCGTCCTTCGCGCTGTGTTGGTTGAAATGCACCCGCGCGGTGTTTCGGTAGAGCCGCGTGGCCAACTGGTGCTCGGCCTCCTCGATGGTCATGCCATCGACGTGGTCGATGCGCTCGCCGATGTCGTAGTCGTCCCAGAGGTGCGCCGATCCGGCCCGCCGCGCGTCATAGCCGGCAAGGTTCAGGCCCGCCGGCACGATCAGATCCTCGGCCCTGACCGCCCCGGGCAGCTCGGGCACGACCGGGTCCGGCCCGGGCGCGCCGGAATCGCGCTTGTTCACCATGACCCAACGGACGTAGTCGAGCACCGTCTCGCCGCGCTGGTTGACGCCGGTTGAGCGGACATAGACCACTCCGGTCTCGCGGTTCGCGTTTTCCTTCAGGCCGATCACCGTGCTTTCCGCCGACAAGGTGTCGCCCGGATAGACCGGCTGGCCGAACACGCAACCGGCATAGCCCAGGTTGGCCACCGCGTTGCGCGAGACGTCCGGCACGGTCATTCCGAAGACCACGTGGAAGACCAGCAGGTCGTCGACCGGCGCGCGCGGCAGACCGAGGCCGCGGGCGAATTCATCGGAGGAATGCAACACAAAGCGCGGCCCGTAAAGCGCCGTATAGAGCGCCTGGTCGCCTTCGGTCACGGTCCGCGGCGGGGCGTGGCGCAGCACCTGACCGAGCCGGAAGTCCTCGAAGAAAAGCCCGGGATTCGTCTTGGTCACAGGCCCGCCATTGCTCGTCGCGGCAGGCCGGCACCGCGGGCCACCCTCGTGTCCCGAGGCCCGGCCGGGCTCACCCTACTCCGCTGCGGCGGCGGCCTCTAGGTCCGCAATCGCCTCGGCCAAGGCCACCAGACGTTTGGCGTTCTCCACGTGCAGGTTTTCGATCAACTTGCCGTCGACCACCACGACGCCCTGGCCCGCGGCGCCGGCCTGGGCGTGCGCCTCGATGATGCGGTGGGAAAAGGCCAACTCCTCGGCCGAGGGCGCGAAGACCTCGTTGGCCTTGGCGATGGTCTTGGGATGAATCAGCGTCTTGCCGTCAAAGCCCAGCTCCTTGCCCTGGCGGCAGGCGGCGGCGAAGCCCTCGTCATCGCCCAAATCGAGGTGCACCCCGTCGACGATGGCAATCCCGTAGGCCCGCGCGGCCAAGAGGCAGAGGCTCAAGGCGGTCAGCACCGGCAGGCGCATCTCGGTGTGGCTGGCCTGCAGGTCCTTGACCAGGTCCGAGGTGCCCATGACCAGGCAGGAAATCCGCGCACTGGCGGAAGCCACCTCTTCGGCGTGGAGCATGCCGAGCGGGGTTTCCATCATGCACGCGATCGCGAGGCCCGGCGGCGCGCCGGATTCGGCCATCAGCTTTTCCAGCGCGTGGACCATGCCCGCGTTTTCCACCTTGGGCAGCAGGATCGCATCGGCGCCGCTGGTGGCGACGGCCCGGACGTCGTCCTTGCCCCAGGGCGAATCGAGCGGGTTGACCCGGACGATCAGCTCGCGCTTGCCGTAACCCCCGGCCTTGACCGATTGGACGATCTGGCCGCGGGCGAGCGCCTTGGCCTCGGGCGCGACCGCGTCCTCGAGGTCGAGGATAAGCGCATCGGCCGGCAGGCTGCGCCCCTTCTCCAGGGCGCGGGCATTCGAGCCGGGCATGTAGAGCACGCTGCGGCGCGGCCGGGCGGTCCCGGTCATGATGTCGCCCTTCCCTGCTGCGCAAGACGCGAAAACCGGCCGCGACTATAACCGTTGCCCCGCCTGTGGCAAGCTGATGGCTGCCCCAGAGCTCGAACGCATGTCCCATGGCCATCCTTTCGATCCAGTCGCACGTCGCCTACGGCCACGTCGGCAACGCCGCCGCGGTCTTTGCCCTCCAGCGCCTGGGGTTGGAGGTCTGGCCGGTCCATAGCGTCCAGTTCTCCAACCATCCCGGTTACGGCGACTGGGCCGGCGACATCCTGCCGGCCGAGCATGTCCGCCGGGTGATCGACGGAATTGCCGCGCGCGGCGTGCTCGGCGCGTGTGATGCGGTCCTCTCGGGCTACCTGGGGGACGCCGGCCTGGGCGAGGCGGTGCTGGTTGCGGTGCGGCAGGCGCGCGCCGCCAACCCCGCCGCGCTCTACGCCTGCGATCCGGTGATGGGCGATACCGCCGGCGGCCTCTTCGTGCGGGAAAACATCCCGGCGTTCCTGCGCGAGCGCGCAGTGCCGCTTGCCGATATCATCACGCCGAACGCCTTCGAGCTGGAGCAACTGACGGGCCTGCGCATCGCCAGCCTGGACGATGCCATCGGCGCCGCCCGGCAGGCGCTTGCCCTGGGGCCCTCGATCGTGCTGGTGACCAGCCTGCGCCACGACGCAACGCCCGACGGCGCGATCGAGATGCTCGCGGTGACGCCCGAGGCCCTCTGGCGAGTCCGCACGCCGTTTCTTAAGCTCGATCCGGCCCCCAATGGCGCGGGCGACGCGCTCGCGGCCCTGTTCCTGGCCCATTACCTGTCCGGCCGCGATGCGGCCCGGGCGCTCGCAACCGCGGCAGCGGCGATTTTCGCCGTCGTGGCTGCCACGCAGGCCGCAGGAACCCGTGAACTGCAGCTGATCGCGGCGCAAGACGAGCTCGTCCGGCCGGCGCGCCGGTTCAAGGCGGAGCGGCTCGGCAACTACCTCATCGAGCGGGAGCTGGGCGCCGGT
>JBHIDD010000125.1:0-7541 GCA_046759925.1 Kiloniellaceae bacterium | reverse complement strand
CGTTGACGACAGAGCAGTCGACCTTCTCGGACAACAGCTTGACCGCGCCCGAATCGGGATGCCGCACGACCAGCACGTCCGGGTGCATGGCGGTCAGGGTCATCGCGGTATCGATCAGGGTCTCGCCCTTCTTGATCGAGCTCCAGGCGACCCGCATGTTGATGACGTCGGCGCCGAGGCGCTTGCCGGCCAACTCGAAGGACGTCCGCGTACGCGTTGAACTTTCAAAGAAAAGGTTGATGACCGTACGGCCGCTCAACAGGGCGGTCTTCTTGGCCTCGCGGCGGTTCAGCGCGACGTAGGATTCGGCGAGATCGAGGAGAAACGAGATCTCCTCCGCCTTGAGCCCCTCGATGCCGAGCAGGTGGCGGTGCGGGAAGCCGAGGTTGCTAGGCCGAAGCCCGTGCGCAGTCATTAAAGGCGCTTTATGGCACCGGCAGGCGGCGGACGCAAGGCGGGTGCGCGCACCGGCGCGAATCCATGAATATGCGAACCGGACTAGATAACCGTCCGCTTGCGCAAGGCGGCGATCTCGGCCGGCGCCATATCCAGGAGCTCGCTGAGCACCGCCGCGGTGTGCTGGCCCGCGCGCGGCGGCGCGTGGCGGTAGTCGACCGGGGTTTCCGAGAACTTGATCGGGTTGCCGATCAGCTCGACACGCCCCCCGGCCGCCCCCGGATAGGGCATCGCCAGGCGCATGCCCCGGTGCAGCACCTGGGGGTCGGCAAAGACCCGGTCCAGGGTGTTGACCGGCCCCGAGGGGACGCCGAGCTTGACCAGCCCGTCGACCCATTGCTTTTGCGGCTTCCGAACCGTCAGTTCCGGCAGGATGGCGTAGAGGGCGTCGCGGTTGCGCACCCGGTCGGCGTTCGTGGCGAAGCGCGGATCGTCTGCCAGCTCGGCCGCGCCCGCGAAGCTGCAGAAGCGCCGGAACTGCGCGTCGTTGCCGACTGCCAGGATGAAGTGTCCGTCGGCACAGGGCAGCACCTTGTAAGGCACGACGTTCGGGTGCTCGTTGCCGACCCGCTTCGGCAGCTGCCCGGAGGTCAGGTAATTGAGCCCCTCGTAGGTCAGCCAGGCGACCTGGCTATCCAACAGCCCCAGGTCGATGTACTGGCCCTTGCCGCTTTCGTGGCGGTGGTGCAGGGCGGCCAGGATCGCGGCGGTGGCGTACATGCCGCACATGATGTCCGCGATGCCGATGCCGACCTTGACCGGCTCGCCGTCGGGTTCGCCGGTCAGGCTCATGATGCCGCCCATGCCCTGGGCCAGGAAGTCGTAGCCGGCGCGCGGGGCATACGGCCCGCTCTGGCCGAACCCGGTGATCGAGCAGTAGATCAGCCCGGGGAACCGATCCTTCAGGTCGGCGTAGCCCAGCCCGTACTTGGCGAGCCCGCCGGCCTTGAAGTTCTCGACCAGGATGTCGCAGCGGCCGATCAGCCGCTTGGCCAGGTCCTGGCCTTCCGGCTTGGCGATGTCGAGGGTGAGCGACCGTTTGTTGCGGTTGGAGGCGAGGTAATAGGCGCTCTCCGTGGTCTCCACGCCGGCCTCGTCCTTGAGGAACGGCGGGCCCCATTTGCGCGTGTCGTCGCCCTGGCCCGGGCGCTCGATCTTGATCACGTCGGCGCCCAGATCGCCCAGGAGCTGGCTACAGGTCGGTCCGGCCAAAATCCGGGTCAGGTCGAAGACGCGCAGGCCGGCAAGCGGTCCGGTCATGATTGGTTGGTCCTAGGCAGAGTGTTCTTGATCCGGCCACGAATGGCAGGGCCAAGATCACTCTGCAAGCCCTTAAAAGCCCAGCAGGTTTTGCGAAGCCCGCCCACCCGCGCTGTGGGCGGAGTTTTTAAAAACCTGCTTAGGCTTGCGGTGTCCCGGTATGGCCCGGGCGTTTACGCGTGGCGGGACAGGGCGTCAAGTGCCGGGCGCCCGGTGCAGACGACCACGGCGCCCGGCGCCGCCGGATCATCGCCGCTCTTCAGGCGCGCTTTCTCGGCCGAGTTGCGCGACCTCGTGACGCAGGGCCTCGGCGATCCGGCTTTCCGGGGTAGCGCCGTGACCGGACGCCTCCAGCTTGGCGGTCTCCAGCGGATACCCGAAGGTCACCCTGATCCGGTGGGGCCGCGGCAGGCGGCGCCAACGCGGCATCGCCTCGAAGGTGCCGCGAATGACGACGGGCACGACCGGCACACCGGAGCGGGCGAGCAGCCTGCCTATGCCGGGGAGGAAACGCTGCAGCTCGCCGGTCGGCGACCGCCAGGCCTCCGGGAACCAGGCCAACACGTTGCCCCGTGCCAGGATCGCAGATCCCATGGCGAGCGAGGAGTCCGGGAAGCGCTCGTCGAGCGGGAAAATATGCAGGGCCCGGCAGAGCAAACGGGTCCCGGGATTGGAAAACAGGCGCGCGGCGTCGCCGCCCCAATATACCTGTCGGATACGGCCGGCGGGCAAGGCGGCGGCGAGGGCCAAGGGATCGAGATCGCTCACGTGGTTGGCCGCCAGCATGTAAGGGCCCTGCCGCGGTAGATGTTCGATGCCCACCGCCCGCAGCCGGAACACCAGGCGCATGGTGAGCCGATTGACGGCGTGGACCGTGACCGCGAGCGCGGCGAGCGCAGGCCCGGTCGGCGACAACCAGCGCGCCTCATCGGGTCTCGCCCCCTCCGGTCCGGCTTCGGCGCCGGTGTCGGGAACCCGGCGCGCGGCGTCCGCGGCCGCGTGCAACAGGTCGCGCACCGTCGCGACCCGGGCGATGTCTTCCTCCGTCAACCGGATACCGAGCCGGTCGTTCAGTTCGATCGTCAAGCTCAGCCACTCGAGGGAGTCCACGCCGAGGTCGAGCTGCGGGCTGGCATCCAGGGCCAGGGATTTCTGTGGATACCGCGTGGCCAGCAGGTCCCAAACCTCGCGCGCGGGGGAGCCGGCCAGGAGCGCGCGGTCCTGCTCCGACGGCTCCGCCGGCCGGACTCGGGCAGCTCCCTTCTCGGCCTGCTCGTAGAGCTCCGGCAAGAAAAAGCGCCGGTATTTTCCGAGCCGGGTGCGGGGCAACGGTTCCCGCGCGATGGCGAAGCCCGAGAGGCGCCGATACGAGGGCAGTTGCAGGCCGAGGCCGTGCAACGTGACCCGCAGAACATCCTCGATCCGGGCGCCGCTGGTGGCCTGGATCGCCTCGAGGTCCGGCAGCACGAGGGCGAAGAGCCTGCCCGACCGCTCGAGCACGGCGATCTCGCGGATGAACGGGCTGGCACTGTAGGTTTTCTCGAGTTCCTCCGGGAAGACGTTCTTGCCGCCGCCCAGCACGATCATCTCTTTGGCGCGGCCGGTCACGTAGAGGTAGCCGTCGGCGTCGAGGTAACCGAGGTCACCGGTGCGGAACCATCCGTCGGCGGTAAAGGCCTCACGGTTGGCTTGGGGATTGTTCCGGTAGCCGGAAAACACGCTGTCGCCCCGAAGCTGGATCTCGCCGATGCCGTCGGCGTCCGGCTCGGCGATGTGTATCTCCCCGCCCGCCAATGGCCGGCCCTCGCTGCCTATGCGCTGCCGGCCCGGGAGATTGCCGGTGAATACCGATCCGGTTTCGGCGAGGCCATAGCCGCTCAAAACCTGCCAGCCGAGGCCTTCGAGCGCCCAGATGACCTCCGGCTCCAGACGCGCCCCGCCCGAGACCATCAATCGCAGATCGGGGCCGATCTGCGCGTGCAGGCTGCCGAACAATCCGCGGCCGACGCGCAGGCCGAAGCGCCGGAGCGCCCAGGTCGCCAGGCTCAAAAGCCCCCGGAAGGTCAGTTTCGCCACGCGCCCGCGCGCCGCAACCCGGGCCTGCAAGCCGGAAAGCATAGCGGAATAGAGTCGCGGCACGCCGACCATGACGGTCACCTTGGCCGCACGCAGCGCCTCGAGGAGGTGCGGCCCGGTCACGGCCTCGGGAAAGACGCCGGTCGCGCCGCTCGTCAGCGGCGTGAGCAGGCCGATCACGAACGGGTAGGCGTGGTGCAGGGGCAGCGGCAGGAGCACCCGGCGCGCCGGTCCGAGCAGGTTCTCCGAAGCGATCGCCTGAACGTTGGCCGCCAGGTTGGCATGAGACAGGGTGAAGGGCTTGGGCGCGTCGGTCGTCCCCGAGGTATAGACGAGCATCGCCGGCGCCTCGGGGTCGAGATCAGGCAGGCCTTCGCTCCGCTCCGCCAAGAGGCTCAGCCAACTCGGCACGTCCTCGGCCTGTGCGGCTCCGTCGTCGAGAACGAAGAGCTTCAGATCGGGCCCGTTCGGCAGGCTGCGGAGCGCGGCCAGGTGCGCGCCGGTGGTAAACACCCAGCGCGCGTTGCTGTCCGTGACGGTGGCGGCCAACTCGGCGTCGGTCGAGAGATCGTCTATGGGAACCACCAGGGCTCCGGCGGCGATGATCGCAAACCCGACGACAACCCATTCCGGCCGGTTCGGCGCGCACAGCGCGACCGGCTCGCCGGGTCGCACGCCGGCTTGGGCAAGGCCGGCGGCGAGGCGCCAGGCGTGATCGGCGATCCGGGCGTAGGACCAGGTCTCGACCGCTTCGCCACGCCGCACCGCCATGACCGCCGGTTGGTTACCGCGGGGCGCCATCGCCCGCAGCAGCGTTTGCAGGGTCCAGGGCTCTTCCATGCCAGGCCATCCCGTCGAGGCCATCGCCAACGGCAACGGGCGCTGGGCGCCGGGGTCGCTTCCAGCCCAATCGCACCCACCGGGTGCCGTCGAGGCGAGAGCCGGCATCCCCGGCCCCGGCGCGGCATCCGAACCCAGCGGCCGCCCGGGACGGAGACAGGGTCTCTAAATGATCCCGGTTCGCCAGGACATTATCCCATTGCGCCGGGACCGGCGACTTGATCCGTCTCGACAGGGTGCCTGCCGCGCGCCGGCCGGCTAAGCAGAGTGTTCTTGATCCGGCCCCGAATGGCCGGGCCAAGATCACTCTGCAAGCCCTTAAAAGCCCAGCAGGTTTTGCGAAGCCCGCCCACACGCGCTGTGGGCGGAGTTTCGAAAACCTGCTTAGGAACCGCCGCGTGCCTGGGCGAGGCCATCGAGCGCGCCCTGCAGGATGTAGGCGGCGGCCATCTTGTCGACCACTGCGGCACGGCGCTTGCGGCTCATGTCGGCCTCCCGGACGAGCACCCGTTCCACCGCCGCCGTGGACAGGCGCTCGTCCCAGAAGGCGATCGGCAGGGCAAATCCGGCCTGGTGCCTCAGATTGGCGGCGAACCGGCGCACCGAGCGGCAGCGCGGCCCCTCGCTGCCGTCCATGTTGACCGGCAGGCCGAGGACAAGGCCGCCCACCTTGCGCGCCCGGCAGAGGCGTTTCAGCGCCTCGGCGTCCTTGGTGAACTTGCCGCGCCGGATGGTATCGATCGGCGAGGCGATCCTGAGCGCGCTGTCCGAGATCGCCAGGCCGATTGTCTTCTCGCCCAAGTCGAGGCCGAGCAGGCGCTGACCCGGCCCGAGATACCCGGGCAGGTCCGGGAGCGGAACGCCGGTCATGCGCTGCGGTCTCTCAATGCGGTCTCTCGATTCTGGCGGGCACTCGGGCCAATCGGACGGTTCGCCCGGCGAATCCGGCGCATTACGTCCTTTTTTACCCTTGCGGTCTACCCTGGAGCGGCGAACTGGTCTTAAAGAGCGGAAAGATGCGTCGTCCCTGCGACAATCCGTCCCGACCATCCGGGGTTCCGCCGGCAGGCCCCGGAGAGGGGCCGCCGCGGCGGGTCCGGCGCTTCGGGTGTCGGTTGAGCACGATGGCCTTCGCCGGGATGCTCTGCCTCTGGGCCTCGCCCACGGGCGCCGAGGCGGTCATGCTGCAGCTCGGCCTGGAGGCGGAAAACCTGCTCGACCCGCAGCAGCTCGTCGGGGAATGGTTCGCGATGGTCGAGGAGAAGACCTACCCGCAGCCGGTCTACCTGCGGATCGGTCGGGTGAAGCCCGGAAAGACGGCGGCAAAGATGACCTACGCCAGCCCGCGGCGCTGCGTCGTCGATCTCGAATACGGCGGGCCGCACGAGGGCCGGCACATCTTCTACATCATCCGGTTCACGACCTGCTTCGAGTACGGGAAAAGCGACTTCGTCGCCATCTCGCAAGCCCCGCCCGAGGCGGACGGGGACGCGACCGAGGAACGCGGGGAAGTCGCCGGCGGCGCCGGCGGCCCGGCCGAAGCCGGCGAGACGCGCGACGTGGCCGTTGGGGAGACGGCAAGCCTGCCGGAGGGATTCGATGAGAGGATGGATGACGGCAAGGTCGACCGGATCCTCTACGCCGTCAACCTCGGCGGCATCGAGCGCGAATCCGCGATCATGACCCGGCAGTAGCCGGATGACGGATCTCAGGTATCAGGGATCAGGCCCCAGGGATCAGGGATCAGAGGTCAGGGATCAGTAGCTCCGTCGGTCACTTCCGATACCTGATAACTGGCATCTGAAATCTGAGCCCCGCCTTGCGGCGCGCAAGGCGCGGTGGTACTTTCGCGCCGCTTTCCCTGCATTCACGCCACGGCACCGTCGTCGGCGCGCTAGCGGAGACGACCCTCATGGCGGTCGACAAGGCCACGGTCGCGCATATCGCGAAACTGGCGCGCATCCGCATCCCCGAGGAGCGGCAGGCGGCGCTTTCCGGCGAGCTGAGCAAGATCCTCGGCTGGATCGAGCGGCTCTCCGAGCTCGACACCGAGGACGTTGCGCCCATGACCAGCGTCGTCGAGATGCGCCTGCCGCAGCGCGAAGACAAGGTCACCGACGGCAACCGCGCGCAGGCCGTGGTCAAGAACGCGC
The DNA here is from genome assembly GCA_046759925.1 of Kiloniellaceae bacterium. Lineage (GTDB taxonomy): Bacteria > Pseudomonadota > Alphaproteobacteria > Kiloniellales > J153 > JBHIDD01. The sequence goes on along the minus strand of JBHIDD010000125.1, from coordinate 756 downwards.
CGGAGGCGGCGCACGGCTTCTTCGTGGTGCCCAAGGTCGTCGAGTGATGACCCGGCCGACCGAGCTCACCATCGCCGAGGCGCGCGATGCGCTCGCCAAGGGCGCGCTTTCCGCCAGGGAGCTGGCCGAGGCGCAGATCGCCGCGGTCGAGGCGGCGCGCCCGCTCAACGCCTTCATCACCGAGACCCCGGAGAAGGCGCTGGAAATGGCCGCGGCCTCGGATGCGCGGCTGAGGCGCGGCGAGGCCGGCCTGCTCGAGGGGATACCGCTCGCCGTCAAGGACCTGTACTGCACCAAGGACGTGCTGACCACCGCCGGCTCGCACATCCTGGACGGCTTCGAGCCGCCCTACGAATCGACGGTGACCGCCAACCTCTGGAAGAACGGCGCGGTCCTCCTCGGCAAGGCGAACCTGGACGAGTTCGCCATGGGCTCCTCGAACATGACCAGCTACTACGGCCCGGTGGAAAACCCCTGGCGCCGGCGCGGCGACAACCGGCCGCTGGTGCCCGGCGGCTCCTCCGGCGGCTCGGCGGCGGCGGTGGCGGCGCGCGCGGCGCCGGGCGCCACGGGCACCGATACCGGCGGGTCGATCCGCCAGCCGGCCAGCTTCTGCGGCATCGTGGGCTTGAAACCGACCTACGGGCGCTGCTCGCGCTGGGGCATCGTGGCCTTTGCCTCGTCGCTGGACCAGGCAGGCCCCTTGACCCGGACGGTACGCGACGCGGCGCTCATGCTGCGCGCCATGGCGGGCCA
>JBHIDD010000124.1:0-7565 GCA_046759925.1 Kiloniellaceae bacterium | reverse complement strand
GGATGATGCGCGCCTCCCCGTCGCCCTCGCAGCGGTCGTTGTAGGCCTCGGCCCGGTCCGCCGAAATGCCGTAGCGGCGCCGCGCGGCGCCAACGGTAATGGCGTTGCACAGCACCCATTCGGCATCCTCGGCCGCGGGATCGGCGAGCGCGGCGCCGCCGGTCTTGACGAGCGTCCGGCCCGCGCTCAAGTCCGCACAGGCCGACAACCCCAGAAGGAGGCCGACAACCGGGAGATATCGCTTGGGGTTCATTCCACGCCGCCCAGCGCCTGCATGAGGGAGTCGAGCAAGCCTATTGCCTGCTCCGGGCTGAAGGCGAGAGCCGCGAGCAATAGAAAGAAGCCGGCGAGCGCGCCGGCTGCGAGCTTCTTGTTCACAGGTCCCTCCTTTCGATCGGGCCGTTCCGGAACGGTTCCATACGGCGCATGAAGGTCCGAGGCGTCCCCGTTCCCGCCGCGGTGTTGAAATGGGCTTTCCAGTAACGGGCGAGACCGGGGAGGTCGTCGGCCGCCGGCAGCGGCTCGGGCACGCGCCGGTAGATCAGCCGCGCGATGGCGGTGGCGTAAGCCAGATTGGTGACGAGCTGCTGGGTACGCGCCTGACCGGTCATGAGCGAACGGACGCGGGCGGCAAGCGCGGCGCGGTGGTCGAGATAGTTGCGCCACAGGTCGCGCTCGGTTCTTGGCTCGATCTGGTAGAGGCCGAGCGCCGGGCCGCCGCCCTTCTGCACGAGCCACGTGAGATCGCTCTCGACAAGTGCGGTGCCGAGCAGCAGCCATTCGGCGGCCTCGGAATCCAGGCCGAGCCGCCGGATCGCCGGGCGGATGACGTAGCGGCGGAACTGGAGCGGGCTAATCATTTCCTGATCAATGGCCGCAAATTTCCTTCCAGAACGCGGTGAGCGCGGTCGCCGCCGCGGTCACGAGCCCGCCGACCCACAGGAGCACGCGCAAGCCCGTCTTGCCTTGGGTTGCGACCCGGACCAGTTCCCGCTGGGTCGACTCGACCTCGGACAGCCGGGCGTTCAGGTTCTTCAGCTCCGTCTCGGTCACCGCCCTCAAGGCCGCGATCGCGCCCTGCAGGGCGGCGGGGCTCGGCTCTATCATGTTTCGGGTCCGCCTTGGCGCGGCGGCCGCGCCCGCCAGCCCTCGCCGGCGGCGCGCACGCAACTCAAGCCTTGCGGCGTGGTCACGATGATCGTCCAGGTCGCGCCGTCCTCGGTCGCCAGGACTTCGAGAAGCGCGCCCCGGGCGGTCACGCCGGCGGCAATCGGCGCCTCCCCGTAGCGTTCGGCCAGGCGTTCGACCACCGTCTCGTGAGCCGCGCAGACTTGGCCCTGCGCCGGCGCCGGAAGGAAAACCGCCGCGAAAAACGCGGCGAGCGGAATCGAAATGCCGCCCTTGAGGCGGCTTAGGGAAAAGGGCTTCGCATGATCTCCTCCGTCAATGCGCCCAGCCCTCGCAGTGGCGAAGCTCGTGTTCCAGCGTCGCCGCATCGCCCTTCGGGACCGCGACGATGCACCAGGGTCTCTGCCCGCGCTTAAGCTCGGCGTCCCGGGGCAGAAGCGCGCAGCCGTGGATCGGCGAGAGCGTCAGAACCGAAAGCAGGGCGCGGCCCGGATGGGCGCGGCCGATGAGCTCCAGGCACTTGCCCCAGGCGGTCACCGGTATCTCGTGGATCGTGATGTCGATTTCGGCGCGCGCCCGCGGCGCCTCGATGCCGGGGAACAACCGCGCGTTCGCGCCGTCGACGGCCGGTGGAGCTACGCAGCCGGCCAATAAAAAAGCCGCCAGAATGACGGCCCCCTTCGACAGGCTCAGGGCGGGCCTCATCCCGAGCTTGCCGAGGGACGGCAGGCTCGGGGCAGGTACGCCCATGCTGAGCTTGTCGAAGCACGAGGGACGACAGGCTCGGCAAGTGCTCACCATGCGGACTCAGGGCGACGGCTTCATGGTGAGCCTGTCGAACCATCACAGCCGCGCATCGGCTGTAGCGTGTAGGATCATGCGGTCGTTGGCATCGCTGGCGTCCACCGGGTTGTGCGCGAACGAGACCGAGCGCTCGCCGGCGTTGATTGCGGCGACGGGGGTATCGGTTAAGTCGGTCTCGTTCCGGGCCTCGGCGTTCGCCGCGCTCGGGTTGTAGGACGTGATCAAAGGCGCGGCCCGCAGGGGCACCGGGAACCTCCAGTGCAGCAGGAACGAGCCTGTGCTCGTCGCGGCGGCGGACAGCGCGCCGGCGGTTCCGGCGCTCTGCGCCGGCGCAGTCTCCAAATCGAAGGTCTTGACGAAGTATCGCTGAGACAGCAGCAGCTCCTCCGCCAGGCTGCGGCGCTCGACCTCCCTGAAGATCGGACCTTCTACGAGACTGGCCTTCGCCCAGTCGGCCGTGAAAACAGCAGCGGGCGCCTTCATTCGAATCTCCAGGTAGTCGTCGTCGTTATCGCCGATCTCCTTGCCGCCGATCGAGGGCACGTCGAAGGTCATGTCGAAGCGCTGCCACGTGGTCGTGAGCGTGATGTCGGCAAGAACCGTGTCGACGTTCGCCGACGGGCTCGGGGATCCGCCGGTCCCGAAATTCTGGGTGATCCGGGGCGTCACCGCCAAGGTTGCGCTGGCGACCCGGCCGTAGATCGAAAAGGTCACGGTCTGGCCCGCGAAGCTGCGGACTCCCTCGATCCTGTGGTGGAGACTCGGGGCGGCCGAGCCGGCCGTCGTCTGATCGTGGCGCAGGAAATAACGCGGCTCGCCCGGCACGTCGGTCTGACCGGGGACGAATGTCTGCCGCGTCACGGTCATCGCGCCGCCGCTCCCTCGACTGTTCCGCCATTGAGCGGCTGTATACTTGGCAGTACCTGTAAAGCTCGTCCCTTCAGGCCAGAGGTCGAAGTTGCCGTTGATGATGGCGTTCTGGAAGACCGGGCCGCCCGAATCGTGCTCCGGGGCCAGCGCGACGACGGTCGTTCCGTCGGAATGCAAGGTTCGCCGCTTGCCGGTGTCCACCGCCACGCCCGGTCCGGTGCCAGCCCGCACCGTCGCCGTCCTGCCGGTCCGATTGTCGAGCACGAAGGTGTGATTGCCGCTGGGCGGAACTTTTAGATCGAAATTTTCGGCGGGCGCTCCCGTGAGCTTGATGAGATAGCTGCCGAAGAACTGGTCGTCGGTCAGGTTGAACTCGGCGGGCGAGCCGATCATGACCGATAGGCTGAGTAGCTTCTGCGTCGCATCGGACAGGAGGTTGTCGAGCGCGTTCGAGGTGACCTCCTTCTGCGCTTGGCTGGCCGCGATCAGCGCGCCGTCGCTATGGTCGCCGAGGTTGTTCAGGGGCATGGTTTGTCCTGTTTTCGGGTTCGTCTCGTGGCTCTAGGCGACCGGGAACGCCAGCGTCGGCGGGGTAAAGGATCCCTGGTATCGGGCGATACCCTTGGTCACCCGCACGTTGTCGATCCAGCCATCGAAGTCGTTCTGGCCGGTGATCACATCCCGTTTCCCGACCGTGAACAGCACGCCCACGTTCTGGAAAGTCTCGGTCACGTTGGCGCGGGTGCCGATCACGAGCCCGTCCACGTAAAGCCGCAGATTATTGTCCTCGTCCCTCTCGGCGCAGAGGTGGTACCACGTGTTGAGCGAGAGGGTCTGCGCCACGGAGAAGGTCTGCAGGGCCCCCACCGCCTCTTTGTAGCGGAACGCCACCTGCGTATTGTCCACGGTAAGCTCCCAGCTCTGCTGGCCGCCCGTGTTGCCGAAGTGTCCCACCAGATGGTCGAACGATCCGAAGGCATTGACCCGAACGTGGCATTCTGCGGTGAACGGACCCGCCCCCAGGTTCCAGTCCGCGCTGTCTGGAAAGGACAGCCCGTCGTCCACCCCGTCGCAGAGCAGCGAGGCCGTGCCGAACTTCTTCTGGGCGGTGTCCAGTTGCGCCTGATTGACGAACGTTGCCGCGTGTGCGCTGTTGCTCCGGTCCTTCGTGGTCGTGGCTCCGTCGGCTCCGTTCAGGGGCAGCAGGAGCACCACGTTCGCGAAGAACGGATCCGTGTCCCCCAGGGTCGCATCCCCGGCGAAGCCGCGGCCGACAATCGCCGAGAGCTGGTAGACCTTGACGGTCAGGGGCGTTTGTAGGTCGCCCAGGTCGTCGAGCTGATCCTGCTCCACGTAGATGAACGTCCTGTTCGCCGCATCGACCACCGAACCGTTGGCCGAGGCGGCGGTCGTGATCGTGCGCACCACCGCGCCGTCATCCAGCACATCGAGCTCGTAGTCCTCGGTGTCCTCGCCGAGCGGCACATCGACCAGATCGCGCCAGGACCCGTTGAGCCGCGTGCGCCGTTTCCAACTCCCCGTCCAGTCCCGGGGGGAGCCTCCGAGAGAGCCCCTTATGTCCACGGGCGAATAGGGCATCAGCGCCCGGCCCAGGAAGACGAGCTCTTTTATCGTCGCGTTGTCCGAGGTGCCGCCCACGGTGATCGCCTTGTAGAAGCGCTTGACGTTCAGGTCGGAATCCGGGAGCGATTCTTTCAGCAGCGTCGAAGATGAGAGCACCACGACCCGGTCGCCCACGGCGTGGCCGCCGGTCGCCCATTCGGTGCCGCGCCGGCCGCGCAGCAGGGTGCTCAAGCTATAGGTGCCGTCGGAATTCAGCGTCGCGGTGGCGAACTGGACCACCTCGTCGCCGATCAGGAGCGCGTTCGATCCGTTGAGGACATTGATCTCCGTGGCCGACGAGAGCGTCCCCCGGAACAGCCGGACGGTCACCGTGTTCGCCCGGTCCCAGGTCCGCGCCTCGTTATCGGCCAGGACCGTGGCTGCGTAGCCGTGCGCCACGTTGCGCGACGCGGCGAGGAACGTGAACGGCGTCGTGAAGGTAAAACCGTCGGTTGACTTGTAGACCGACGCGCCGGACCAGGAGTCATCGCCGAAGGCCCCGGCGGCCACGTAGACGCCTAAGCCCTCGTCGGCATCGCGCAGGAGCGGGGTATCGAGCAGGTAGAGCGCGGAAGGGCCCGGGACCGTCACCGACTGCGGCGGGAAGCCGAGCGCGCCCGCGCCCGCCGCCGCGCTGTCGTAGATAACCGAATCCTCGCTCAAGGCCGCGATGTCGACGACGCCGTCGGCCCGGTAATCGGTGTCCAGAAGCTCCACCGTGAAGGTCACGCCGTCCTTGGTCACCGTGCCGACATCCGCCGGGTCGAGGCGGGCGTGCTCCCAGGTCAGCTTGAACCGGTATCTGTCCCGGCCCTGCCAGGCGAGGAAGAGCAGCCGCTCGGCGATCCGCGCGGCCTGGCCTTGGGTCAGCGCACCGGGGAAAACGACCGAGACGCCGGCCCGCGTGCTGACCGCCTCGCGGATCCGCTTGGCCTGCTGGATCATCTCCTGATAATCCACGGCCGGATCGGCGTAAACGACGTCGAGGATCTCGGGGAGCTCGACCTCCTGAATACGCCTCTCCTCCAGCAATATCCCGGCCTCGAGGCCGGGCGCCGCGCCCAGGTCGGCCTCGGGGATGGCGAAGACGGAAGCCCCGCCCCGCTTCGGGAACTTGATCAGGTCGTCGGATTCCACGCCGCGGAAAGTAAACGCCGCGGCCAGCGGCTCGAGCGCGCGGCGCGCGGCCATGCGGCGGTCGACGACGTAGCCCGGCAGGGTGTCGGTCAAGGCCGTGGCGTCGATGTCGGTTCCGGCGGCAAGGCCCACGCGGGACGAGACGTCTTCGACGATCGTGCGCACCGTCACGTCGCCGCCGGATGCGCGATCCAAGTAGCGCCAGATGAGGTCGCCCGTGATAACGTCGCGTCCTATGACCGCGTGGTTGATCGGGTCGTACAGGGCGAACTCGACGTCGCCATCCAGTCCGAAATCCGTGTTGTCGTATTCCCGCACCACGGTCATGTTGACCACATCGTATGCGGTAAAATCGCCCGATGCGTCCTTCTGGATCCACATCCTGCCGCCGGTCGGGCCGTTCCAGAACGCGCTCTCGTTCCGGGTCCCGGTGCTCATGGTGAGATCGTCTAGGCGGGCCTCTATGGTCTGGGTGTCGATGTCCCAGCGGATGAGACTGCCGCTTCCGGCCGTGCTCATCTTCCCGAGGATGATGCTGTTGGTCGACGGCTCGTAGGTGATGTGGTCTGCCGTCTCGCCCGGCAGGGTATGGGTCTCGACCAAGTTCCCGCTGCCAGGCTCTATCCGGTAAAGGATCGTTTCGTTCTGCGGCGATCCGGCGACGTTGCTGGAGAAAATCCAAGCATGTCGCTCGCCGTCTACGGTGATGCCGGCGCCGCCGCTGGAGAGTGCGGTCGGGGCGTCGTAATGGTTGATCACCGTTCCCGGCTCCTCGGCCACGACCACCTCGGTCGAGTTGCCCGCTTCCAGGAAGACGATCAGCTCGCCCACCCGTGTCCCGTCCGGCAGCGGCAGGCCTCCGAACACCCGGGCGAGGGTCCAGCCGACGGAGCTGGCGATGAAGCCCCCCGTGAACGGGTCGACCATGGCGATCTCGCTGAGCAGGACGAAGGTGGTGCCATCGTACTTTTGTATTTTCCACAGGTTCACGCTGAACTCGGTGTCGCTGTAGTAGTTCCCCTCAGCGTCCACGGCCGGGAAGTCCGGCCCGTCGCCCGGGCTGGCATTGATCAGTTCGCGCTGGCCGACGACGTCAATCCGGCTGAAATCTCCTATGCCATTGTGGCTTATGTACGTACGGTTGCCTGGTTGGTACGCCGCGAAGGTGAGCCCCGGTCCGGTCGGACTGATCGTCGTCTTCGGGAACTCGTCGATCGCCGTCACGGTCACTTCGGCTGTCACTTGCGGAATGCGGTTGCCGAAGTTCGCGAGCGGCAGGTCCTGGAAGACCTGCCCGGCGAGCCCGCGGTAGGCGGGCGCATTCGCGACCCCCTTGTCGGCCTGCTCGGCCGGGTCGGCGTCCTGGCTTTCGGTGCCGAAATAGTCGCGGATCGCCGGAACCCCGAGGTCCGGGTCCGTCACGCCGGTAATGGGCGCGTCACTCCCCGTGCGGTCGAGGATCAGCTTTCCGTCGGCCCAGACCCGGAGGATTTCCGCGATCGGGCCGGCGCAGTAGTTGATCCGGAAGCTCGCCGTGTACTTGAAGGTGACCGTGGTGATCTCCGGGCCGCCCTTGCCGCCCTCGGTCTCCTCGATGCGGTGCTCCTTGATCCCCGGCGACCAGACCACGTTGCCGCCGACCCGCATCCGGCCGTAGATGAGCGGGATCGGCCGGCCGTAGGCCGAAGAGGTCACTTTCAGGTCGTTGAGGCGCGGCCCTTCGATGACCCGGTCCTTCGGGCCGAAGATGAGCTGGTCGATGTAGCCGCCGATCGTGCCGCCGATGAACCCGCCGACCGGCCCCCCGATGGCGGTCCCGACGACGCCCAGGACGAGCGAGGCCATCTTCCTACGCCCTCCCTATGATCGGGCTCCCGCCTTCGCGAAGCCCGCTTCGGCGGGCGAAGGAAGGTCGGAGGACAAGTCCTCCGTTCCACCCTCCGCAGCGGCAGCGCCGCTGCTGCGGAGGCCGGGAGCTCGAAGCGAAGCGAAGAGCGAAGGGG
>JBHIDD010000123.1:0-7568 GCA_046759925.1 Kiloniellaceae bacterium | reverse complement strand
GGCCACCGGCGGCGCTATCCCCGGCGGCGCCGTGCCCGGCGCGCCCGGACCACGCCGCCGTCATTGATCGTGGCCGGCGCCGGCGTCCGGTGCCTGCTGAGCCAGCGGGCGCAGTTCGGGTCGAAACCGTTCATGACGTCGGCCGCCAAAATCGCGGTCATCTCCTCCTCGCGCATGGGGTTCATGATCGCCGAGGTCATGCCCGCCCCGGCGGCCATCGCCAGGAAGGTGGCGTTGAGTGCGTGCCGGTTCGGCAGGCCGAAGCTGATGTTGGAGGCGCCGCAGGTCGTATTGACGCCCAGTTCCTGGCGCAGCCGGCGGATCAGGCGGAACACCGACGACCCCGCCCCGGCGAGCGCGCCGACCGGCATGACCAGCGGGTCGACCACCACGTCGGCGGCGGGAATGCCCCAATCGGCGGCGCGGTGGACGATCTTCCTGGCGACCTCGAAACGGACGTCCGGGTCCTCGGATATGCCGGTTTCGTCGTTCGAGATGGCGACCACGGCGGCGCCGTATTTCCTGACCAGCGGCAGTACCGTTTCCAGGCGGGCCTCCTCGCCGGTCACCGAATTGACCAGCGGCTTGCCCCGGTAGACCCCAAGGCCGCGTTCCAGCGCCGCGACGATCGAGGAATCGATCGACAGCGGGACGTCGACCAGCGATTGGACGAGCTTGATGGTCTCGGCCAGGATCGCCGGCTCGTCGGCCAGCGGGATTCCGGCGTTGACGTCGAGCATATGCGCGCCGGCCTCGACCTGGGCGATCGCGTCGGCCTCGACCGTGCCGTAGTCGCCCGCCGCCATCTCGGCGGCCAGCTTCTCGCGGCCGGTCGGATTGATTCGCTCGCCGATCACGCAGAACGGGCGGTCGAAGCCGATGATGACCTCGTCCTTGCGCGAACTGACAACGGTATGCGTCATGCGCTGTCCACTCCCTCGCCTGTGGCTTTCCCGGCCGCCCGTCGCGGCGCCGGGGGCTTTCGATTCGCTTTCCGATTCTGCGCCGCTCGGGCCGCCGCGAGGTGCGCGAGGGCGACATTCAGTTGTCAAATAGCGCTACCGCTTCACCTAACTGCTAAAGAATCGATAGTTAAGGGCATTTACTAAATAAAAATTGCGCCGCTTTTTACAAGTGGACGGCCTAGTCGATTTCGCGATTGACCCTGAAACCCTTGCCATCGCTGTTCACGGTGAAGTCGCCGTCGAGCACCGCGTAGGTCCACTGCGCCGACCTCCGGAGGCCGCCAAGCGGATAGACGTGGATCTGCCGGATGCCGCAATCCGGATCGTTCGCCTTATAGCGCGCCAGATCCAGGATCAGCCGGTCGGGGGCGCTCACCATCAGCAGCTTCGAAATATTCCGCGCCTGGCGGGTCAGCACCCGGATCGACGGGCCGATGCCGCAGACCTTGGCGTGGTTGATCAACGTCTTGAGGGTGGCCGGTCCCGGCACGCCGATGTGGATCGGCAGCTTGTTACCCACGGCCTGGATCGCCTTGTCCCAGGCGATGATCGGCGCCGCCTCGAAGCAGAACTGGGTCGCGATGTAGAACTCGGCGTCTGAGCGCTCGGCGAAGGCGTTCTTCCAAGCCAACGCCTCGGCGAGCCGGCCAGGCGCGATGTCCGGGCTGCCCTCCGGGTGGCCGGCGACGCCGATTTTGCCGATGCCGTACTTGTCGAATAGCCCGGTCTCGAGCAGCTGCATGGAGCTGTCGAACTCGCCCAGCGGCTCGTCGACGGCGCCGCCGAGGACGACCGCCTGGGTGACGCCCACCTCGCCTTGCAGGGCCCTCAGATAATCTTCGAAATCGGCGCGGCTCGGGATCGAGCGTGCGGCGAAGTGCGGTGCCGGGTTGAAGCCCTCCTGCTTCAGGCGTCCGGCCGTCCGGATCGTATCGGCGAAGTCGGCGCCGGGCAGGAAGGTCACGGCGACCGTGATGCCCGGCCGCAGGGGCCCGCGGTAATCCGGAATCCTGGCGGCCGAACCCGGCGTCGTTTCGACCGAAAACCCGGTCACCAGGTCGATCACCTGTTGTTTGACGGGCTCGGGCGATTTGGCGCCCGCGATTTCGGCCCCTGCGGCGGATTTCAAGGCGGTCTCTTTCAGGCCGGTTCGCGGCCTCCCGACTCCACCAGGGCTTTCAGGCGCGCGTCGCTATAGTCGGCCTCCAAGCGTTCGGCGGCGGTGCGAGCTTCGCCCTCCAGGTCAGCGCCGCAATCGACCGGCTCGGCCCGGCGCCATTCGGCGAGGTAGGAATCGGTATCGCGCAGCTTGGCGCGCATGGCCGCCCGGTCGATCGCCTTCTCGAAGCGCTCGGAGAGCTGCCGCTTGGCGGCTTGGCGACCGGCCTTGACGATCACCTGGGCCGGAATGTCGCGCCAGTAGACGACGGTCAGTTGCGCCATGCCCGGTCCCTCTCCTTAACCGGCCAGCTCCAGGAAGGATCCGAGGCCGCCGTAACCGGTGAAGCGGTATTCGTAGGCGAGTCCGAGCTTGCCGGCCGCTGCCTCGGCAGCGGCTTGTAACGCCTTGTCCTCGGTTTGCGCAACGTAGATGAGCTTCGTGTAGTTGCCGAAATAATCGGGCAGCAGTTCCGGATGACGGTCGAGGCCGAGGCCCTCGATGATCAGCCGCTCGAAGTGTCTGACCAGGTAATCGGTGAGATAGAAGCCCGTGGGATCCGCCTCCGCCATCGCGGCGAAGTCGTCGAGTCCGGTATAGAAAGCATAGCAATGCGGCCCCGCGATGCGCTCGATTCCCTCCTCCTCCAGCACCTTGTCCAGGAGACCGCCGGTACCGCAGTCCCCGTAGAGCACCAGGATGCGCGCAAAAACCGCGCGTGCCGCGCGAATCTTGCGGCGCACCGCCTCGGGGATCTTGTCGGGCGTGTTATGCCAATTCGCCGGCAGACAGGTGACTGTCAGGTGCGAGAAGCGGTTCAGCCGGATGAGCTCCACGACCTCGCGCGCGAGCGCGCCGCAGGCGATCAGAAGCGTGCGGCCGGCGCGGCCCGAATTCGTGCTGAGCGGCGCTCTGTTGCCGGGCATGGCGTTTGGTCCCGTTCGCCTTCGAATGGAGCCCTTGCGCGCCGGCTACGCCGCGCTGGTGCCCGCGCCGGCGCGCAGGTTGTGCCTGCGCTTGATCAAGTCCTTGGCGGTCTCGACGGCGACCGCCGCGTCGCGGCAATAGGCATCCGCCCCGATCGCCTCGGCGAAGGCTTCGTTCAAGGGCGCGCCGCCGACCAGCACGATGTAATCGTCGCGGATTCCCTTTTCCTTCAGGGTGTCGATCACGACCTTCATATAAGGCATGGTGGTGGTCAGCAGCGCCGACATGCCGAGGATGTCCGGCTTGTGCTCCTCGAGTGCGTCCAGATAGGTCTCGACCGGGTTGTTGATCCCGATGTTGATGACCTCGAAGCCGGCGCCCTCCAACATCATGGCGACCAGGTTCTTGCCGATGTCGTGGATGTCGCCCTTGACCGTGCCAATGACCATCTTGCCGATCGTGGGCGCGCCGGTCTCGGCCAAGAGCGGGCGAAGGATGGTCATGCCGGCCTTCATGGCGTTGGCGGCCAGCAGCACCTCGGGGACGAAGAGGATGCCGTCGCGGAAGTCGATGCCCACGATGCGCATGCCCTCGACCAGGGATTTGGTCAAGATATCGTAGGGCTGCCAACCGCGTTCCAGCAGGATGTGCACGGCCTCCTCGATCTCCTCCTTGAGGCCGTCGTAAAGGTCGTCGTGCATCTGCTGGACGAGCTCGCCGTCGTCGAGCGAGCGCAGGTCAAGATCGTCCGTGTCCGACATCGCCACGCCCTCGCACCCGTCAGACGCAACCGGGACGCAAGCTGAGCCTTACGCCTCAGGGCATTTTGGTACGGATGTCGATGAGTCAAGCTCCATCGCGCGCGACAATTGCTGTCTGAAACGCGACAAAGCCCCTAAAAAGCAACGGCTTAGGCGGATTTCCGGCAACCGGGGCAAAAGGCCGGGCATTCAGGTCGAGGCGGCTTGGCGGATAAGGACCGAGGTTCGCGACCGGCCCGCAAGCCGCAGCGGCCTGGCCGGGCGGCCCCGCCAATCGATCAAGGGCGGAAACGCGACACGGATTTCCGTCGGGAGAAGTACGCTCGATTGTTGACGCGGCATCGCGCCGTTCACGGCACGAGGTAGCCGTGCCGCAACGGCTCCTTGGCCATGAGCTCCGTCATGGTGCCGCGGTACTTGATCCGGCCCTTTTCGATCACCGCGGCGCGGTCGGCGACGCCGAGGGCAAAGCGCGGGTTCTGTTCGCACAGCAGGACGGTCAGGCCTTCGGCCTTCAACCCGGCGATGCCGCGCGCCATCTGCTCGACGATGATCGGTGCGAGACCCTCCGAGGGCTCGTCGAGCAGCAGCAGACGCGGGTTTCCCATAAGGGTGCGCGCGAGCGCCAGCATTTGCTGCTCGCCGCCGCTGATCTCGCCGCCCCGCCGGTGACGGAGCTCCGCCAAATTGGGGAAAAGGGCGAAAAGCCGCTCCGGGGCCCAGGCGGGTATCCCCGCGCGCGCCGGCTGGCAGCCGACCTCCAGGTTCTCCTGCACCGTGAGCTCGGTGAAGATGCGCCGATCCTCGGGCACATAGCCGATGCCGAGGCGCGCGATCTCGTTGGCCGGCAGGCCGCCGATCGCCCGGCCCGCGTAGGTAATTTCGCCGGCGGATGCCGGGATCAGGTTCATGATCGCCTTGAGCGTCGTCGACTTGCCGGCGCCGTTGCGGCCCAAGAGCGCCACCACCTCGCCCTCGGCGGCGCGGAGCGACAGGCCGAACAGGACCTGCGCCCGGCCGTAGAAGACGCTGAGGCCGGCCACGCTCAGCATGGCGCGCCTCCCGGCTCCTCGGACGCCCCGCCCAGATAGATCGCGCGGACCCGGGCATCGTCGCGCACCGCGGCCGGTGGCCCCTCGGCGATGACGTAACCGCGGTCGAGCACGATCACCCGGTCGGCGTGGCCGAAGACCACGTCCATGTCATGCTCGGTGAACAGCACCGCGATGCCGTCCTCGCGGGCGATCCGGCCGGCCAAGTCCATCAGCGCCGCACGCTCCGCCGGGGCCATGCCGGCGGTCGGCTCGTCCATGAGCAGAAGGTGTGGGCGGTTGGCCAGCGCGACGGCCAGCTCGACCCGCTTCACGTCGCCGTAGGCGAGCACGTCGCAGGGCCGTTCGGCCTGCCCGCGCATGCCGACCTTGTCGAGCAGGTCGAGCGCCTCCTCGCGATAAAGCCCGGCAGCGCGCGGCCAGAGGGCGCCGAGGCGGCGGCGGTGCGAGATCAGCGCCATCTGCACGTTCTCGGCGAGCGTCATGGAGCCGAAGGCGGCGGCGATCTGGAAGGTACGCCCGACGCCGCGGCGCCAGATGTCGCGCGGCGGCAAGCCGGTGATGTCCTCGCCCGAGAGGCGCACCCGTCCGGCCTCCGGTCGGAGCTGCCCGCCCACAAGGTTGAAACAGGTGCTCTTGCCGGCGCCGTTCGGCCCGATCATGGCGAGCAGTTCCCCGCCCGCCACCGCGAAGCCGACCCTATCGAGGGCCTTGATTCCGCCGAACGACTTGGTGAGTCCCTCGACCACCAGGATTGGCCGATCAGCCGCGGTCATGTTTCCGCCACCCGGGTCCGGGCATCCCAGGCGCGCCGGAGGGTCCCCACGATGCCCTGCGGGAAGGCAATCACCAGCGCGATGATGATCATGCCGATGCTCGCCCGCCAGAGGTCGGTCAGGCTGACCAACTCGGCCTTCAGGCCGGTGAAGACCGCCGCCCCGGCAAGGGGACCGGCAAGCGTCTGCACGCCGCCCAGCAGCACCATGACCAGGCCGTCCACCGAGATCGGGATCGCCATGGCATCGGGGAACACGCTGCCCTTGAGGAAGGCGTAGAGGCCGCCCGCCAGGCCCGCGAAAACGCCGGCGAGGGTGAAGCCGCGCCAGCGCTGGCGGTGCAAGTCGATGCCGATGGCCTCGGCCCGGAGCGGCGAATCCCGCCCGGCGCGCAGCCCATAGCCGAAGGGTGCGAAGGCGACCCGGCGCAAGGCGACCAGCGCCGCCGCAATCAGGATCAGCGTCAGGTGATAGAACGCAGCGGGCGCGGATGCCCAGGAGCTTGGCCAGACGCCCAGGATGCCGTTGTCGCCGCCGGTGAGGTCGGTCCACTGGAAGGCGACCGACCAGGCGATTTGGGCGAAGGCGAGGGTGAGCATCGCCAGATACACGCCCGAAAGCCGCACGCAGAACCAGCCAAAGACGAACGCCCCCAGGCCCGCGGCGAGCGGCGCGGCGATGAGCGCGCCTTCCATGGGCAGGGCGAAGTGCTTGACGAGCAGCGCCGAGCCATAGGCGCCAAGCCCCAGATAGGCGGCGTGCCCGAAGGAGATCATGCCGCCGATGCCCATCAGAAGCTGCAGCGAGGCGGCGAACAGGGCGAAGATCAGGATCTCGGTGGCGACCCCGAGGACGAAGTCGCCGGCCAGCACCGGCAGCACGGCAAGGGCGGCGAGCAGTCCCGCGCCGGTCCATTTGAGCGCCCGCCCCGCGGGGCGGAGCGGCAGGTCGAGGCCGGCCTGGGCGTGGGCCGCGGCGCGTTCCGGCCGGCCGAGCAGGCCCTGCGGCCGGACGACGAGCACCACGGCCATCGCCAGGAACAAAAGCACCAGCGTCACCTGCGGGAAGACCAGAATGCCGAAGGCGCCGAGCTGGCCGATCAGCAGGGCGGCCAGGAAAGCCCCCGCAATCGAGCCCATGCCGCCGACCACAACGACCACGAAGGCCTCGACGATGATGTTGAGATCCATGCCCAGGCTTACCGCCTCGCGCGGCAACTGCATGGCCCCGCCGAGCCCGGCAAGCGCGGCGCCGAGGAACAGGACCGCGGTGAACAGCCGTTTCTGATCGACCCCGAGGGCCGCCACCATCTCGCGATCCTCGGTCGCGGCGCGCAAGAGCACGCCCCAGCGGGTGCGGTGGAACAGCAGCCAGAGCAGGCCGAGCACCAGCGGGCCCACGGCGATCAGAACCAGATCGTATTCCGGCAAGCGCGCGCCCAACACCGTGACCGAACCGGCGAAACCCGGCGCGCGGGGCCCCAGAAGGTCCTCCGGGCCCCAGAGGGCAAGCGTCGCGTCCTGGACCACCAGCACGACGCCGAAGGTGGCGAGCAAGGGGAACAGCTCCGGCGAGCGGTAGAGCCGGCGGAGCAGCAGGACCTCCATGACCACGCCGAGCAAGCCGACGAAAAGCGCGGCCAACAGCACGCCGATCCAGAAGCCCGATCCGCCGAGCGCCGGCATGAGCGCCGCGGCCAGGCTGTAGGCCGCGTAGGCGCCTACCATGTAGAACGAGCCGTGGGCGAAGTTCACGATGCGGGTGACGCCGAAGACGATCGACAGCCCGCAGGCGACCAGGAACAGCGAGGAGGCGCTGGCCAGGCCGGTCAGGAACTGGGCGATCAGGAAGCTCATGGCGGCAGAACTTAGCCCCACCTAAGCAGGTTTTCGAAACTCCGCCCCCAGCGCGTGTGGGCGGGCTTCGCA